>JAISOP010000172.1 GCA_031275525.1 Tannerella sp. | reverse complement strand
AAACCATCCGAATTTACGGGAAATGTTTTTTGCATTACAAAGCCCGAAAATGTGCGCATACCGGGGTATGTAATCATTTTCGGGCTGAAGGAATGCGAAAAACAGACCCGTAAATGGATGGTTTATTTCTTGACAGCTCCTAAGATGCTTCTGCGTAATTTTTTTTTGAGGCGCTATGACTTTTGCGCCTCCCTTTGTCATCCATTCGCCATTCCCCCACTGAGGCCTGCGGATGAAGAGGCCGTCCCCTATTTCTCAAAACGCTCTGTATCAGACCGTCATTAGGAGGGTCGATCCTCCTGCATTAGGAGGGTCGGCCCTCCTGCATTAGGAGGGTCAGTCCTCCTGCATTAGGAGGATCGACCCTCCTGCATTAGGGAAGCCGCCTGTCCCCTGGAAGGCGGCTTCCCGGTTCATTCTTTTGATTGGAATGGAGACAAAGGGAGGCAAAATTCATAGCGCCTCAAAAAAAGAATGAACCGTAAATCTTATAAATCTATAGTATCTGCGTGCCTGGTTGTGTCGATCGCAGTTGAATCGCGTGGCACTTTCTCCCGGTAGGGTATTTCGGCTGCCGGCCGGAAGATGCGATATTTGGTAAGTTGTTGATTCGACTCGAAGCCGATGCCGGTGTTGATAAATTCACCTTTGGTGATGCGAATGTATTGATCCGAATAAATCTTTTCCTCATTCTGATCCCAGTACATGAGCGACGTCTCGAAGCGTTCGCCCTGCTGGTTCTCGATTTCCACATTCCCGACCAGTTTCCAGAGTTTCTTTTTCGTGAAGAAATAAGCGGTGTCGGCGTCAATACTGGATTCGGCGCGAAAAAGCGTGTCGAACTTCTCTACATGCACCTTCTCCGGGAAATACCAGTATGGTTCCGATGCCTCTTCAAAAAACAGCCATTCTTTCGTCACCATCTTGTAGCGCGTCACCCCGGAATCGGAAATCAGCGTGGAGATGTCTGTCGATCTCATGGTATAGGTATGTTCCCGGTCGAAGACGATATCGACCAGTTCCTTTTTTTCCCGCTCGCAGGAAACGAACCCTGTCAAAAAAAACATAGCAATCGCTCCGGAGAGGATTGCTATGCCTTGCTTGTCTGTTTTGCGTAAACAATGCGCCATGGCTTGCTCATTTCCTGACGACTGTGCGCTCGCCTATCCAGCCGCCAACCGTAATGGTGGCCCCTTCTTTCAGGTCGGGATGCATGAAAATTTCTGCCGTTGACGGGAAGTAGGAGCGGTAGGTGGCAATCATCCGGTTGGCATCTTCGGCACAGGCCGAGTCGGTATGACGGGCGCGTTCGAACTTATCGACCGCGGCATAGTAGGCGGTTTTCCGGATGACCGGATCGTCCGACACGCTGCTGGCTGTGGCGGCATACATGGTTCCGATCAGAAGATAGGGCTTGCAGAGCTTCGGATTGGCTTCCAGCGCTCTCAGGCAGTTTTGCCTTGCCTTGGAATAATTCTTCTGCGCATAGGCGATGTTGGCAATGATGAAGTAGATGTCGGCTTTGGTTTCGTCTTCCGTAGCCATGCCAATGGCTTCGGTGAAATATTTTTCAGCCTGTTCATATTCCTGTTTCTTGAAGGACTTGTTTCCTAAACCGATGGCCGATTCGGCCGTCGGCTCAATCTGATGGGCATATCCGGCCGCAAGGAAATACAACTCGCTTTCCTGACAGCCGGCCCTGCGGAACAGCGTGATGGTCTCTTTCAGGAAGTTCAGGTTGCTTTTGTTGTCTTCGATCTTCCTCTCGTACACGCTTTCCAGCGTGGCGCAATCTGCGGCGCCGCTGTTGGCAAAGGCGCTTTCGATGCCCGCTTTCATGGCCTCCAGCGAAGTTATTTCCTTCTCGTCGCCGGCGGCCTTGGCGGAGGCCAGTAGCGCGTCAAAAAGCGCCGAACATTCCAGGAAATCATCGATGTAGGCCCCCTTGTGAGCCTCCCTGTTTTTTTGCAGCAACATGTAAGAAGCAAACATATACAGTGAGATGCCCACAGATTCCGTCTTTTCACCGTCGGCGTCCAGTACTTCTTTCAGCCAGCCATACACCAACTCGGCGTCTATGTTGCTTTCACCCTTCAGGCGGATGTAATCCTGTACCTTCCGGACAATGATCCAGTTCCTGCCGTATTTCGGGTCATTCCCGAAATAACGGATGCGCTTGTCATACATAGCCATCAACTCCTCGAGCAGTGCAGCCCGTTTGGCCGGGTCTTTTTCTTCCGAAATCTGCCAGTTGATGATTCTCGCGCCATACAGATACAGGTCTTTCGTTGCTCCCGGACATTCCTCATACGCCTCTTTCCAATACGGATAAGCATCCTGAAAATTGTTTATCTTGGCATAAGGCGTGAATAAACTGATGTTTGTTATACAGCGAATGCTGTCTTCTCCGAAACCAAAGGGGGTTCCGCTCTCTACTCCCTTCTGTGCGCTTGCGCTCATGATTGCCGTCCATAAAATCGCGACGAACAAACCTCTTTTGATTTTCATATCCCTATAATGATTAAAAAATTAATACTCTTGTTTCTTATTCCAATTTCAACTTTGCGAACCAACGCTCGTTAAATGTATAGCTGATTGTTATCCGGAAATATTGTTCACTGATCAACGCTTTGGTGTCCGGTACGACTCTGACGTATTCGAGCGATGCGTTGACGAAGGAACGGTTATCCAGCAACGGAAAACCGGCGCCCACACATGCGCCGTATTCATCGTATCCGTTTCCTTTGAATTTCGCGTACGAGTTGCTGTAATACACTCCGGCGCGATATCTGACCCGGTTCAAATACAGCCGCGTAAAATTGTTCGGTATGTATTCTCCGCCGGCAGCCACCTTGATCCGGTCGTCAAATTCATTCGCCCGGTCGAAGAATTGCGCCTGCGACCAGGTCTGGCAGGTGACATCTGCCGCCAGCATCAACTTGTTGTCCTTCACATACGAGAGACCGGCGCCCAGCGAATGCGGAAGATCAAATCCCCTGTTCCAGGCCGTATCCGCCGAGATCATCTGGGTGAAGGTCGAGTTGAAGGAAACCAGATCATAGGAAGTCGTTTTCAACCTCATATAGGGAGAGTAGGCTACTCCGAGCGTGATATGCTCCGTCTTGCTGACCGGATGCGTATATTGCAAGCCGAAGTCGTATTTCATATTATGTACATCGACCTGTTTCATTGTATAAACGTCACTGGCCGTTGAGGTGACGGCGGACAGGGGCGTGGCGGTTCGGTGATCAATATTTCCGAACATGTAACTGATATTGGCTCCCGCCGCAAGACGCTTTTTCCACAGATCCACAGAGAGTCCCACATACACTTCAGTTAATCCGCCCGTACCTGAAAAGTGTTCGGAAAACCTCTCGCCTTCGCTCACCGTCCAGAAATCGTAACCCACATACGAATATGGCAGTATGCCTGCGCTCATGGCTACACGGTTCTTCCACAGGGGAAACTGCATGGCGAAATATTCCAGGTTGCCGTTGATGTTTTTTTGCCTGTTTGTCCCGTCACTGTACCGCGAGAAATAGATCGACGCTCCTGCATCAAACAGAAAAGTCAGCGAATCCATGCTCGAATAGGAGGCCGGATTCATCGGATTGATCTGCCGCGAAGAACGCAGGCCGTAGCCCACGCCGCCCATCGAACGCCCTGCACCGAAGGAACGGTCTGCCAGCATTCCGTACCCGTAGCGCGTATAGGGGGAGTTGGTATTGTTCTGCGCCACCAGCGCCGCCTGAATCCCTATCAGCAGTCCGAGAATAATCCCTATTCTATTGCTTTTCGACATTGTATTCTAATATTCTATTTAATCCGACCAATACTAAATTAATGGCTACAAAGATGGAATTTTTCAGTCGTCTTTCAAAATAAAGCGAATGTCCACCCGTCAAATAAACAAAAACATCCGGATATTTTTTCCGCACTTCGTGAATATAACCCTCTATTTCATATACAATTCCATTTACTACACCTGCCTGGATAGCCGTTTCCGTAGAGGTTCCCATCCAGGGAATCCGTTCCTGTTCGCTGACCAGCGGTAATTTTTCCGTAAATTGATGAAGGGCTTGGAACCGTGTGGTCATCCCCGGTGAAATGTTTCCCCCGATGTACACGCCGGAAGCCTCCACTAGTTCGTATGTGATGGCCGTACCGGCGTCGATAATCAATACATCCTTGCCCGGTTGCAGGAAATTCGCTCCCACCGCAACGGCAATCCGGTCGTTTCCTAACGTCTCCGGCGTCTGATAACGCACCTCTACCGGCAATTTCACCCGGCTGTCCAGTACAAGAAAATACTTCAACCGCGTCTCCAGCGCCTCCAACCACTCCCCGGCGGGCGTCGCTACCGAAGATAAAATGCCGTTTTCCGGCAAATACTGCTCAAGAATCGCGAGAAGTTCTGCCATACCAAATTTCTTATATACGGCGGAAATCAGCATCTCCTTTTGCTCATACACCGCCACTTTTACAGCGGTATTTCCTTGTTCGACAATCAGATTCAAATCGTTATTTCTTCAAAATACGCACAAAGTAAAGCAAAACCAACGAGAAACACACACTTTTCATTCAAAAAAATGGCTCCGGCCTGTATGCCTCCAGTTTCTTTTTCGGCAAGGTCTTAATCACTTCTTCCACCGAATGCTTTATCAATTCTTCGGTAGACCTGTCCGGAACATCGCTTTGAATGTAAATCGAAATCCAGTGTTTTTTGCCGGAATGTTCCGGTACCGTTTTTTCCAAGAGCCGTTTGGTTTAAGCGGGGAATGAATCATGAATCAGATGGTTCGGTTTCGGTTGGCTGGAATCGAACCTGTCGAAAGCGCTATTCGATTACAAGGTCCCAGATACCGGCGTTGCGTTCGAGTTCAATCAGCGCGGCCAGGCTGTTGAAGACCGTCTCGATATACGACGTCTGCAAGTCATCGTAGGTTTGTTGCGCTACCAGCGCTTCCAGGCGCGACGTTTCGCCGCGTTCGTAGCTGTACAGTTTTCCCTTCAGGATGGCTCCGGCTCTATCCAGCATACCGTCTTCGAAGCGTCTCACCTGTTCAATCTGGGCGAAACAGGTTCGCAGGCTTTGCATGACGGAGGTCTGGACTTCCAGTTCGGCCTGCCGGTAGTTGAGTTCGGCCTGCTGCTGCCGCAACTCGGCCGCGCGAAGGGCGCCCCTGTTGGCGTTGGAGAATTTCAGCGGGACGGTCACGCCCAGCGTGAGGCCGTTGAATGCCGGCGCGGGAGCGATTTCGTTGCGCACCTTCGTATTGTAATTGTATCCGAGCGCCAGATCGACGTCGGTGTTGCGTTCGCGCCGGACAACCTGCAACGCCTTCCGGGCCACATCGACGCTTTTCAGGGCGGCGGCCAGGTCGGCCCGGTTCTCCAGGGCGGTTTGCAGCAGGAGGTCAGTGTCAAACGCACGCACCTGGGGATGCAAGGCACCGTTGGGGGCGGGAAGGGCGTTTGGGTCAAAAACTCCTGTCCACACGCCCAGCGCTTCGTAGGCATTGAGCAGGTCGGCATGTGACTGCAACAGGCCGGCGGATGCCTTGTCGGCTTCGAGCCGGCTTTGCATGGCGTCCACATCGGTAATTTTACCTAGGGCGAAACGGATGCTGTCGGCCTCGGCCAGGCGACGGATATGTTCGCACGAATTTTCCCTGACGGCATGAAGCGCCGCCTGCTTGAGGGCCTCGAACCAGGCCAGCGTTGCCTCGGCACGTAGCCGGTGGAAATAATCCTCGAGCAGGGATTCGTTCAATTCCTTTTCTCTTTCCGACAGGTTCATCCGTGCACTACGCTTGCCGAAGGAAAACGTCTTACCCAGTTCTACGGAAACCGAACGCCCCATTTGCAAGCGGCGTTCGTCATTGTCGGCATATTCCACGCTCAGTTGCGGGTCGTTGAAGACGCGGGAGGCCTCGGCCTCGGCTTCGGCCACACTCACGTTAAGCTTTTCCGCCGCATAACCGAGATGCTGTTTCCAAACCAATTCCATATAAGTTTCGTAATTCATCGGGCGAAGCGTTTTCGCCGGCGTCTGCGCCAGGAGGGCCAGGCACGCAAACCATCCAATACCTGTCCACACCATTTTTCTCATATATAATTGCATAATTGTATGACTAATACGTTTCCGGCGGTAAAGGTAATGCTTTTCGTTTTGACCTACAACAAACGCAATGTTTTTAATTCACATGGCAGTCTATGACGATTTAAATTCCCTTTATTGAGCGGGATAGCTTTTTTTGAAGCGCTTTAGGGACTACAGATTTTTTCTCTTTGTAGGGCAAGTAGCGAACGCCGAGTTTGTCATAAGGAAACCTCTAAAAACCTCCAACGCTGCGCTCCGCAGAGAAAGAAAAAATGGTCCGCGAATTACGCGAATGAACGCGAATAAATTATTCGCGTTCATTCGCGTACATTCGCGGACCTTTTCTTTTTTTTCTGCGGAGCGTAGCGTTGGGGAGGGGTTAGAAGTTTCCTTACCATAAATTTGCTATTCTAATGGCGGTTCGCGATATTTTGGCACAAAATTTGCCGGATGTATTGGAAGTTATTATTATTTTTGCAGCAAAGAAAAAGAATGATGAAGAATAATTATTCAAGGAAATTGATGGACGCGATCGAGTATAGTCGTGAAGAAGCGGCGCGATTGCGGAACAGCTATATTGGCCCCGAGCACTTGATGCTGGGCCTTATTCGTGATGGCGATTGCCAGGCTGTCAGGTTAATGGAGGAGCTGGACGTGAATGCGGGGGTGTTCAAGAAAGCGATTGAGTCGGATGTACGCAATGCTTCGGGGGAAGGGGGGCCGCTGCCGCTGAACGAGATACCCGTCAGCAAGACGGCCGAGCGGGTGTTGCGTATGAGCATGCTCGAATCGCGCCTTTTCAGAAGCGAGTACACGGGCACCGAACACCTGCTGTTGGCCTTGCTGAAGGAGGAGGAGAACAACGTGGCGCAATGGTTGAACAACAAAGGAATCACATATACATTGTTATACAAGAAGCTGTTAAGCATAAAAGGGATGGAGGGTATAGAAGTGGAAGAAATCCAGGCCGGATATACCGATAGTGACGACGATCCGGATGAGGACGATTCCTTGTTTCACAAGGAACCGTCCTACAGCAGCAGCGGAGTGGGGGCGGCGCAAGCCAAGTCGTCGAACGACACGCCGGTGCTGGACAACTTCGGTACGGACATGACGAAGGCGGCCTCAGAGGGGAAGTTAGACCCCATTGTCGGGCGGGAGAAGGAAATTCTGCGGCTGGCGCAGATACTCAGCCGCCGGAAGAAAAACAATCCGGTGCTGATCGGCGAACCGGGCGTGGGGAAGTCAGCTATTGTGGAAGGGCTGGCCCTGCGTATCATTCAGCGCAAAATCTCGCGGGTACTGTTTGACAAACGGGTAATTAACCTGGACATGGCCTCCATTGTCGCCGGCACGAAATACCGTGGGCAGTTTGAGGAACGCATCAAGGCGATTTTAAATGAATTGTCCAGGAACCCGAACATCATCCTCTTTATTGACGAAATCCATACGATGGTAGGCGCCGGAGCAGCGTCCGGGTCGATGGACGCCGCCAACATACTTAAGCCGGCGCTGGCGCGGGGCGACTTGCAGTGTATCGGCGCAACGACGCTGGACGAATACCGGAAGAGCATCGAGAAGGATGGTGCGCTGGAACGCCGTTTCCAGAAAGTGATTATCGATCCGACCACGGCGGAGGAAACCCTGCAAATCCTGCATAACATCAAGGACCGCTACGAGGAACACCATAACATGTTTTACACGGATGCGGCGCTGAAAGCTTGTGTCAAATTGACAGGACGGTACATCAGCAGCCGGAATTTTCCCGACAAGGCCATCGACGCGCTGGACGAAGCCGGTTCGCGGGTGCACATCATGAACATCGTCGTGCCCCGCTATATTGAAGAACTGGAAGCAAAGATCGACGCGACCAAAAATGAAAAACTTGCAGCCGTGAAGTCGCAGAATTTTGAAGTAGCGGCTGATTTCCGGGACCGGGAACGGCAATACATCATCGAACTGGATGAGGCCAAGGCCACCTGGGAAAAAGAGATGCAGGCACACCGCGAAATCGTGGACGCCGACCAGGTGGCGGAAGTCGTCGCCATGATGTCGGGCGTTCCCGTACAGCGAATTGTACAGGAAGAGAATATCCGGCTACGTGAAATGGCCGGGAAGCTCAAGGAAAAAATCATCGGACAGGACGAGGCCGTCGAAAAAATTGTGAGAGCCATTCAACGCAACCGCGTGGGACTGAAAGACCCGGACAAACCGATCGGCACATTCATGTTCCTGGGTCCAACCGGTGTGGGCAAAACCCATCTGGCCAAAAAGATAGCGGAAATCCTGTTTGACTCGGCCGACGCACTGATACGCATTGACATGAGCGAATACCTGGAGAAATTTGCCGTATCCCGTTTGATCGGGGCGCCTCCGGGCTACGTGGGATACGAAGAAGGTGGTCAACTGACCGAGAAAGTGCGTCGCAAGCCCTATTCCGTCGTCCTGCTGGACGAGATAGAAAAGGCGCATCCGGACGTGTTCAACCTCTTGTTGCAGGTACTGGACGAAGGACGCCTGACCGACAGCCTGGGACGCCGGATCGACTTTAAAAACACGATTCTGATCATGACCTCCAACATCGGAACGCGCCAGTTGAAAGACTTCGGCCGGGGCATAGGATTTCACCTGCAGTCCGACGGAACGGACCGGGATTTCTCGCGCAGCGTCATACGGAAAGCGTTGGAACGCAGATTCGCACCGGAATTCCTGAACCGTGTGGACGACATTGTCATGTTTGATCCCCTGAACAAGGATTCGATCCATAAAATCATTGAAATTGAGCTGAGCGAGTTGTACAAGCGAGTCGAAAGTTTGGGCTATCGCCTTGAAATCCATCCGGAAGCGAAGGAATACATAGCCTCGAAAGGTTATGACATTCAGTTCGGCGCCCGTCCGCTGAAACGAGCTATTCAGAAATACGTTGAAGACGAAATGGCGGAAGTGATCCTTCGCGAATCGGCCACGGATGGCAGTCTGATTCAATTGGCTTATGACAAAGAAAAGGATAAAATGATAACGGAAATTCAGAAGACGGAGGACTTCCGGCTGGAAAAGTTGGAGGACGGGAAATTTTAAAAGTGGTTCATTAGGACAAATATATTTTACTGTTTAAAAAATGAATGTCAGAATGTCAGACCGTGAGGGTCTGGCATTTTTTTTGCCGGAAGCGAAACAAACAAAAAAAAATTGAATAGTCATAGCAAGTAAAAATGGAAACAAAAGGAACAATTGGGGTAACAAGCGAAAACATATTCCCCGTAATCAAGAAATTTTTGTACAGCGATCACGAGATATTTCTTCGTGAACTGGTGTCGAATGCGATGGATGCTACCCAGAAACTGAAAACATTGGCTTCGGTAGGCGAGTTTAAAGGCGAACTGGGCGACCTGACCATCCGGATCCGGGTGGACGGCAACAAGTTGATTATATCCGACCGGGGAATCGGAATGACCGCGGAGGAAATTGACCGGTACATCAACCAGATTGCCTTCTCCGGAGCGGAAGAGTTTGTAGAAAAATACAAAAACGACGTAGCCGCGATGATCGGCCATTTCGGTTTGGGATTCTATTCCTCGTTCATGGTCTCCAAAAAGGTGGAAATCGTCACCAAATCCGCCGGCGAAGGCGCCATACCGGTGAAATGGAGTTGCGAGGGTACGCCGGCGTTTGAACTGACCGAGACCGAAAAGGCCGACCGGGGCACAGACATTATCCTCTACATAGACGACGAAAACAAGGAATTTCTCGAAAAACATCGGATTACTTCGTTGCTCACCAAGTACTGCCGTTACCTGCCCGTTCCGATTGCCTTCGGGAAAAAGCAAGAATGGAAAGACGGCAAGTATGTCGATACGGAGGAAGACAACATCATCAATGAGACGCAGCCGGCCTGGGTGCGCAAACCCAGTGAGTTGAAAGAGGAAGACTACCTGAAATTCTACCGGGATTTGTATCCGATGAGCGACGAACCGCTGTTTTGGATTCACCTGAACGTGGACTATCCCTTCCATTTGACGGGGATACTCTATTTCCCGCGTATCAAGAGCAACCTGGATATTCACCGGAATAAAATACAGTTATACTGCAATCAGGTATTTGTGACGGATTCGGTGGAAGGCATTGTGCCTGAATTTCTGACCCTGTTGCACGGTGTACTTGATTCGCCGGATATTCCCTTGAACGTTTCGCGTTCGTATCTCCAGAACGATGGGAATGTGAAGAAAATCTCGACGCACATCACCAAGAAAGTGGCCGACCGGCTGGAAGAAATTTTTAAGTCCGACCGTCCGCAGTATGAAAAGAAGTGGGACAGCCTGAAGTTGTTCATCCAGTACGGCATGTTGAGCGACGAGAAATTCTACGACCGCGCGGTTAAATTTGCCCTGCTGAAGGATGTGGATGACACGTATTTCACGCCGGACGAATATCGGAAGTTGATCAAGGAAAACCAGACCGACAAGGACGGTACACGGATATACCTGTACACAACCAGCAAGAACGACCAATACAGCTATATCCAGGCGGCTAAAGATAAAGGATACAGCGTATTGGTCATGGACGGACAGTTGGATGTGCACGTAATTGGCCTGTTGGAGCAAAAAGAGGAAAAAGAGCGTTTCGTCAGGGTCGATAGCGACACGATCGACAAGCTGATACGAAAAGCCGACAACCAGGCGGTTCTGCTGACCGAGGAACAGCAAACGGCCTTGCGGGAAATCTTCAGCAGCCGCTTCCCGACCATCGAAAAGACGGAATTTAATGTCGCCTTCGAGGCGCTGGGCGAGCAGGCCAATCCGGTCATGCTGACGCAAAGCGAATACATGCGCCGGATGCGCGACATGTCGGCCATGCAGCCCGGCATGTCCTTCTACGGAGATATTCCGGACAGCTACAACCTGGTGCTGAACACCGACCACTCGCTGGTAAAGAATATCCTGGCGGACGAAGAAAAAGCCTGTGCCGAGCAGTTACAACCGATTCTGGCCGACCTGAAAGGCTGGCAAGCGCGTCAATCCGACCTCCGCGAGGCGCAGAACAAAAAGAAGCCGGACGAAGTCACCGCTGCCGAAAAGGAGGATATGACGAATACCAACAAAAAACTGGACGAACTGCGCGAACAGCGTAATGCGATCCTGGCCGGATATGCCGCCGGCAACCCCCTTGTCGGCCAACTGATCGACCTGGCTCTGCTGGGCAACGGCCTCCTGAAAGGCGAACCCCTGAGCCGTTTCATCCGGCGAAGCGTCGAACTGATTCAATAGAATAAAGAATGGAGAATGAACAGTTCGCCTCACGCTTCTTACATAGAGGGAACCATTCATTCTCCATTTTCCATTCTCCATTCTCAATTAACTTTCAGCAATACGCATCCGTGTCTTGGGATTTCGAACGGAGAGGTTTTGGCGGTCGAGCCGAGGTCTTTCTGGCGCCAGAGGTCGCGGACCGTATTTTTAGCATCATAGCCAAGTGATTTCCAATCAACTGAAACCGAAGATGGCAGCGGCGATTGATTGAAGAGGGCAATCGCTGTTGAGCCGTCATGTAATTCCTTCTTCCATATCTCAGTAAAATCCCGTTTATAAACGCGGTATCCGGATTTTCCGAGCCTGTCCTGATTGACGTCAATCACTTCGGCGTTACAAAGGACATTTTGCGTAAACGCGTCGAGCGAGACCAATTCGCCGCTGAAAATTAGCGGCGCCGACATCATGCACCAGAGCGTCATGCAGGTATATTGTTCACTCGGAGACATGGGTGACGGTACGTCACGCTCTTCCTGCCAGTTCCATATCTTGCCGAAAAGCAAGTAGTCGGGATCGTTCCAGCCGTCCGGACCGGAGTATTGACGGATTGTTTCCTGAAAGAAACCGGCAGTAAACATGGTACTTATCAACTCTGGAGTGTTCCAGCCGATGTCGCCTGCCGTGCGCCACGAGTGCCCGCCGACCGATTTGCCCCATTTCCAGACCTCACCCATACCGTATTGACATATATTCAGGATAATATCTCTGTCCGCCCGCTTCAGTATGCTATCAATCAACAGATAGGGTTTCTTCAAATCCTCCTGCGAATGCGGATCCCCGACCTCTCTCCCGTAAGAACACCAATCATATTTCAGAAAATCAAATCCCCAGTCGCAGTAAGACTTAACGTCTTGAACTTCGTGATGTAAAGACCCTGCATACCCCGCGCATGTAGTCAATCCGGGCGATGAATACAAACCCGCTTTCAGTCCGAGGCTGTGGATGTAGTCAGTCATTTTGCGCGGGTCGGGAAAGTTTTTGTTGGTGCGGATGGTACCGTCCGGATTGCGCACCGGCCCGCCCAGAACGG
Organism: Tannerella sp.; assembly: GCA_031275525.1. GTDB lineage: Bacteria > Bacteroidota > Bacteroidia > Bacteroidales > Tannerellaceae > Tannerella. The sequence goes on along the minus strand of JAISOP010000172.1, from coordinate 3,760 downwards.
GGTCGTCGCTGTTGGCTTTGACCTCCCATCCGTCATCTATATTGACGTATGTATAGCCGAAATTGATTAAGCCTTTGTCGTGCATGGCCTTCGCGCTCTTCTCCATAATATCTTGAGTGACACGTGTCTGATGGCAATACCAACTGTTCCATCCCATGTGCGGGGTGAGCGCCAGCCCGCCTCCAATCACGATTTCGATCGTGTCGCGACATTCGCCACTGCTGTTTTTGGCCCTCACCGGTACGACATATCGCCCCTCTGTCACAGCAACACCCGTAATCAGTCCTTTCCCGGCGTCAAGCGTCAGGCCTTCGGGCAATCCTGCCGCTTCGAAAAGGAGAGGGCGATCGCCCGTAGTCGCTATGTTGAACATAAAGGGCTTTCCGGCAGACGCTCCGACGATTTTGGCGCCATTGATACGGGGTGCGGCGGCAGGCGGAGGCGTGAGGATATAAGGCTCTTCGGCGGCAGGTATTTTGAGAACCGGTTCTGTTTGAACCGTGAACCGGGCATTCTTCCAGACCGCCTTTTCAATGGCTTTATCGCCTGCAACCGGCTCAACATAAAGACATAACTCAGTAATCCCCTTAAGGTCGATGCTTACGGTTACCGGAGCATCGTTCCGGTGCATATCTTCACTTTGAAACGCCACGCCCCTGTTGGTTATCACATAGAACCGGAGGGTCGCATCCCCCCCGGTTGGATCATCCATAGCGGCTTGCACATTTAACCGCCCCTTCTTGCCGTCAAGCAAAAAGGTGATTTCTTTTTTACCCTTCAAATCCGAGTCGGGGACAACGGTTTCATAAGGTTTGCGTGTGCAACTTGCAGACAGTAAAACAGCCAGCAAGAAAATTGGAATGTTCATTCTGTTCATAATAAATTCATTTTAATAGGTTAGTATAAGTGGGACTACCTCGAAAACGAACAGCCCCTACCGGAAAAATTACCAATCCGGATGTTGTTTTAGCGGTTCTCATTATGGGAATTAATAGGCATTTTTTTCGCCCTTGAACATGTTGACAATGGTGACGAAGATGATTTTCAGGTCCAGGAAGAACGACCAGTTTTCGATGTACCACACGTCGCGTTTCACGCGTCCTTCCATTTGTTCCAGCGTGCGCGTTTCGCCGCGGTAGCCCATGATTTGTGCCCATCCGGTGATGCCCGGTTTCACCAAGTGACGCACCATGTACCTGTCCACCAGTTGGGAATACAGTTCCGTATGCTTCAGCATGTGCGGGCGCGGGCCGACAACCGACATGTCCCCCATCAGGACATTGATGAACTGGGGAAATTCATCCATGTTCGTCTGCCGGAGGAAACTGCCGATGCGCGTCGTCCGCGGGTCATCCTTGACCGCCTGCACGACATCGGCTTCTTCGTTCACCTTCATCGTCCGGAACTTGTAGCACTCGAACACCTCCCCGTACAGCCCGTTGCGTTTCTGTTTGAAAAGGATCGGCCCCGGCGAACTCAACTTGATCAGCAGCCCGGCAACCAGGTAGAGTAGCGGATAGCAGGTGAGCAACACCAGTACGGCAAATACGACGTCAAACGCGCGTTTGATCACCCGGTTGTATGCCGACTGCAGGGGTTCGTTGCGGATGGACAGCAGGGGAATCGATTCCATCATGTCCAGGATCATGCTTTTCTTTACGTCCCGGTAGAAGTCGGGAATGATATAGAAGCGGATCATGTTTTTTTCGGCAAAGGCAAGCATCCCTGATATCCGTTCGCTGTTGGCGCCGGGTATCGTGCAGTAGATTTCATCCACGTCGTGTTCGAGCGCGAAGGCTTCCATTTCGTCGATCCGTCCCAGGTAATTCGGCAGGACGTCCTTCAACACCTCATTGTCGTCAAAGAATCCCAGCACATGGAATCCGTACGAGAGGTCGTTCCGGATGACGCGGAAAAGCTCCATCCCGTTTTTCCCTGCGCCGACAATAATAATGTTTTTGAAGTTATACCCTTTCCGGCGGTAGGCCTTGACGGCCACGCGCACCAGCACGCGCCAGAAGGAAAAGCAGAGCATCATGGCAATATAATATACCGCAATGAAGGTGGCCAAATCGTTTCCCACGTTCAGGAAAATCAGGCACGTGGCAAAAAGAAAGGTTTGAAGCGTAATGAAGGTCAGCGACCGCTGCACGATCTTGTCGAGAAACACCACGGAGAGGTGAAGCTGGATGGGGATGAAATACAGCGAAAAAAAATAACAGAAGTTCAGCAACAGGACCACCTCCCGCAAGCTTTGCGTAATCGCACCCGTGTACAGGCCGTCCATTTTATAGTATATGGAAAAAAAGACGATATTCAATATAATCATATCGCCTGTTCCGATAATCCATTGAAGGACATCCGCATGTTTAGTGTGCTGCTCCATTTCCTGTAAAAAATCGTACAAAAGTATGGAATAATTCAGAGCAAAAAAAATTTAATACCTTTGCGAACGGAAAAAGGAAGGAAAAAAAGGAGTGGAAGCAGGATGTCTTGAAGAAAGGATGAAATGGTCGTTTCTGAGTTTAGCCAGCGGAAGCAGTGGGAACTGCTATTACCTGGGCGTTTCCGGGTATGGAATCCTGGTAGATGCCGGCATTGGCGTACGCACGATCCGGAAAACCCTGAAAGAAAAAGGATTTGATTTTGAAAAGATAGCGGCCATCCTGGTTACGCATGACCATGCCGACCATATCAAGGCGCTCGGATGTTTGGGGGAAAAGTATCACATTCCGGTCTATGCAACCGAGAAGGTACATGAAGGAATCGACCGGAGCCGGTACGTGGAAGAGATGCTGGTTCAGTCGCGCCGGATCATCGAGAAGGGACAGCCTTTCACGATTCGCGATTTCCGGGTCGAAGCCTTTGAGGTGTCGCACGACAGCAGCGACAGCGTGGGCTTCCTGGTCGAATACGGCGACAGCCGCTTCGCCATCGCCACGGATGTGGGCCACATCACGGATACGGTGAACGACTACCTCTGCCGGGCGAATCACATCGTGCTGGAAGCCAATTACGACGAAGAAATGTTGAAGACGGGAAACTATCCCGATTTCCTGAAAGAACGAGTCTCATCCAAAACAGGCCACCTGAGCAACCGCGAAGCAGCCGGCTTCCTGGCTACGCACTACCGTCCCCACATGAAAAACATCTGGCTCTGCCACTTGAGCCGCGAAAACAATCATCCCGAACTGGCCTACAAGACGGTTGATCTCCGGATGGCACAGGAAGGAATCCGTGTCGGACGGGATGTCGCACTGAACGTGCTCAAGCGCATGATCCCCTCGGAAGTATTTGTACTGGAATAAAGAGGGTGTGTCAAAAGCCCTGCCCTTTGAACGAATCCCGTTATCTCCGGCGGACTGTATGATTTATGAAGGGACTCCTGTGTAACAAAATCGTAAGCGCCTGTTTTTGACGCCCATTGTGGTGTCAGGGAATTTGTTCTTTTTCTTGATAAAAAGAACCAAAAATCAAGGCTTCGTGCGCTTCGCTCGTTAAGCGACGTTCGGGCGGCTAAAATCTATGAACTCGCTACGCTCAAACAACATAGATTTTTGCGCCGCCCTCACTGCTTAACGGCTCACCGCCCGAGGCCGCCGGGCCTTTTCGGCGGGGCAGGGCTTCGTCAGTGATAAGTGATTAGCGGGCGTCGTTATCTCCGGCGGGCTGTATGATTTATGAAGGGACTCCTGTGTAACAAAATCGTAAGCGCCTGTTTTTGACGCCCATTGTGGTGTCAGGGAATTTGTTCTTTTTC
>JAISOP010000129.1 GCA_031275525.1 Tannerella sp. | reverse complement strand
TTCGCGCCGGCTCAGCAAGTCGGCCACTTCCGACAGCTGCGCCGCGCTGTCTTCTTTCCATCGTTTGGCGCGCGTCTTCTCGTCGTAGGTCTCCGGCGCAACAAAGAAATAGTGCGTCTGCGCCCAGAGGTCGGGCACGAAATCGACGCGCTCCTTCATCATCCCGACAATCTTTTCCACGTAGGCCGGGTCGGCTGCCGTCACCCCATGACCCTCCAGCACGGGTATGAACATCGCCGCAAGGTCGCGGTTGTCGCGTTTCCGGATATATTGGCGGTTGAACCAGCGTCCCTTTTCGTAGTCGAACTTCGCACCGCTTCGGCTGCACCGGCTCAGGTCGAAGCGCTTGACCAGTTCCTCCAGGCTCATCACCTCCCGGTCGTCGCCCGGGTTCCAGCCCAGCAGGGCCAGGAAGTTCACAACTGCTTCGGGCAGGTAGCCGCTTTCGCGATAGCCGGACGAGACTTCGCCCGTCGCGGGGTCGCGCCATTCCAGCGGGAAGACGGGGAATCCCAGGCGGTCGCCGTCGCGCTTGCTCAGCTTGCCGCCGCCTTCGGGCTTGAGCAGCAGCGGCAGGTGGGCAAAGGCCGGCATGGTGTCTTCCCATCCCAGGTAGCGGTAGAGCAGCACGTGCAGCGGTGCGCTCGAGAGCCATTCCTCGCCGCGGATGACGTGCGTGATCTTCATCAGCCGGTCGTCCGCAATGTTGGCCAGGTGGTAGGTGGGCAGCCCGTCGGTTGACTTGAACAGCACCTTGTCGTCGATCAGGGAGGAGTCGAAGGATACTTCGCCGCGGATCAGGTCGTTCACGCGGACCGTCTCGCCGGGTTCGACCCGGATGCGCACCGTGAAGGGATGTCCGGCCTCCGTCAGCGCCTTCACCTCGCCGGCCGGCAGGGTGAGCGAGTTACGCATCCGGGTGCGTGTGGAGGCGTCGTATTGGAAGTTGGGTATTTGCCTGCGTATCGCGTCCAGCTCTGCCGGCGTGTCGAAGGCGAGGTATGCACGTCCTGCGTCCAGCAGCCGGTCAACGTATTTCCTGTAAATCTCTTTCCGTTCGCTCTGGCGGTAGGGGCCGTATGCGCCGCCGTAGCCGACGCCTTCGTCAAAGGGAATCCCCAGCCAGCGGAAGGAAGCAAGGATGTATTCTTCGGCGCCGGGCACGAAACGTTGCGAGTCTGTGTCTTCTATTCGGAGGATCATCTCGCCGCCGTGCTGCCGGGCAAACAGGTAATTGTACAGTGCCGTGCGGACGCCGCCGATGTGCAGCGGGCCGGTGGGGCTGGGAGCAAAACGCACTCTAACCATAATAATCTTAAATTTTGAAGTTCAAATATCCAATGATTCAAAAAAATGCCTGAATCCGGCGCAAAAGTACTGTTTTTTTCCCTTCTGTGCTTTTTTTTACGTACATTTCGCCCCGGAAACAAAAGGAATCAAGGGATGACTTGCCTATTATACTCCAAAGGGCATGGTTTGCCGGTGTATTTTTTCCCCCAAAGGTTGCAAAGGACACCAGGGAGGGGAGGAGAGGGGCTTTGCACGCTTCTCTTTGCGTCTTTTGCGGTAAAGGATGTGGTCCGGAAACACATATACATCAAGGGATTTATGGCAAGGTGTAAGAATGGTTTCGGAACGAGCGTTCCGAATTTGCGAACGCGTGTTCCGAAACTCGGAACGCGCGTTCGCAAAAGAAAAACAACACCGGAATAAAGCGTAACGTTCGTTATTTATTAATCGATATCTATCTGTTTTATATGAAATTGAAGAAATCAACCATCCGAGCCGTTGTCTATTTTAGTCTGACGGCGCTTTTGATAGCGTATTTTTTCCCGCGCGAGGTGAAATTCCGTTATCTGTTTTACGAAGGCAAACCCTGGCGGTACGACTTGCTCACGGCCTCCGACGACTTCCCGATCTACAAGACCGACGAGGAAGTGAAGGCGGAAAAGGACAGTATCCGGCGCCGCTTTGAGCCTTATTTCCGCATGGATACGAAGGTGAAGACGGAGCAGATTGAAAAACTGCGCCTTGACCATGCTGCGGGTCCGGGCGACGGGCGGACGAGGTCTTACCTGAGATATATCGAAAACCAGTTGAACCGGTTATACGACAGTGGCATTTTGCCGGTTCTGGAGTATGAACGCCTGAAAAGGGAGAATCTCGGGCAAGTGTATGTGGTGAAAGACAATATGGCCGGGTTGCGGAGTACGGCCGGTTTCCACACGGCCAAATCGGCTGCCGAACGAATCCTGAGCGAACGGCCCGAATCGCTGGACGAAATCGTGCTGGCGTCCTTTCATGCGGGTGACTACCTGACCGAAAACCTGACCGAGGACAGGGAGTGGTCCGAAAAAATGCTGGGCGAGCAGTTGAAGAAGGTCTCCCTCTCGAGCGGGATGGTGCAGGCCGGCGAACGGATTGTAGGCCCCGGGGAAGTGGTGGATCACGAGACCTACAACGTGCTCCGCTCGTTCAAAACGGTTTACGAATCCAAAGCGGCCGGCAACCGCTGGCTTCTCTGGGTCGGGCAGCTTGTCTTGATATTCGGTATCCTTTTATGCTGCGGGCTTTATATGGCTACCTTTTGTCCGGAAATCTTCTTCCGCCGGGGCAACCTGCTTTTCACGCTGCTGTGCATGACGGCGTGCTGCCTGCTGTCCGAAATCTTTGTCAAGCATGAACGGTTCGACCTCTATATCCTGCCCTTTGCGATTTTGCCCATTGTGGTGCGGACGTTTTTCAACTCGCACACCGCCTTGTTTACGCACCTGATTACCGTCTTGCTCTGTTCCTTGCTGGCGCCCTTTCCGCACGAGTTCCTCCTCCTGCAAATACTGGCCGGGGTGGTGGTGATCTTCAGCCTGAAGGAATTGACACAGCGTTCGCAACTGGTACGCTGTTCGGTTTATGTGTTCGTGGCATACGCCCTGGGATACCTCAGCCTGTCGCTCTACCAGGAAGGCGACCTGGGTAAAATCCAGTGGATTATGTTCCTGTACTTCGGCATCAACCTGGTGCTGCTGCTGTTTTCGTACACCCTGATTTACATCGTCGAAAAGGCGTTCGGCTACACTTCGCCCATCACGCTGATCGAACTGTCGAACATTAATACGCCGGTGCTCAAAAAGCTTTCGGAGACGTGTCCGGGTACGTTCCAACATTCCCTCCAGGTCTCGATCCTGGCCTCCGCCGCCGGCTCTGAAATCGGCGCCGACACGCAGCTGATCCGTACCGGCGCCTTGTATCACGACATCGGGAAGATGGCTCACCCGGCTCTATTCACCGAAAACCAGAAAGGCGGCATCAATCCGCATCAGGACTTGCCTTTTGAGAAAAGCGCCCAATTGATTATCCATCACGTAACGGAAGGCGTCAAGATGGCCGAAAAGGCCTCGTTGCCCAAGGCGGTTATCGACTTTATCCGCACACACCACGGCATGGGAAAAACAAAGTATTTCTACCATTCCTTCCGGAATGCTTTTCCGGATACGCCGGTAGATGAAAAACTGTTTACCTATCCCGGCCCGAACCCGTTTTCGAAAGAGACGGCGCTCCTGATGATGGCCGATTCGGTGGAAGCGGCCTCGCGCAGCCTGAACGAATATACGGAAGAGCGGCTCCGGACGCTGGTCGATAAACTTATCGACAGCCAACTGGCCGACGGGCTGCTGAAGAATGCGCCGCTGACCTTCCGCGAGATCGAGAGGGTCAAGAAGACGTTCGTGGATAAACTGAAAACAATGTATCACACACGCATCAGCTATCCTGATTTGGCGGTGAAGGATGCGAATATTCAATGATTCAATGATAGAATGATTGAATTCCTGAATCATTGCACGCGCTTGGAGAACCCGAGTTTTTCATGTAATTTTGTCCGTGATTCCAAATATGAATATATTAATAGAACAGACTAAATGCTTTCGGATTATTATACGGTCAACAGTCAACGGGCGGACGGCGATACCACCGTTTTTGAAGTATCGCTCAACCCTGCATCGGTAGTATATGGGGGACATTTTCCCGGTATGCCGGTAGCGCCGGGTGTATGCAATATCCAGATGATTAAGGAGTGTGTAGAACGGCTGACGGGGCGCAGGCTGAGGATGAGCTATCTTGCCCAGTGCAAACTGACCACCCTCCTGACACCCCAACAGCATCCCGGCTTGCAGGTGCGCATCCGATTACTCGAAAACAGTGACACGATGGTCCGGGCGCAAACCCTCATCGGACAGGGTGAAGCAACGTATTTCACCCTCAAGTTTGATGCCAAAGTCCAACCCCAGAATCGGATAGAATGATTGCCCTGTATCGTTTTTTTGAAAGACACAAGCTCCTTTGCTACGGGTTGCTGACCTTCAGCAGCCTGTTGTTTGTTTACCTGGGGAGCCGGGTGGAATACGAAGAAGACATCACCAAACTGCTGCCTTCCGCACAGGCAGGCAGTTCCGCAAAACTGGTTTTCGAGAACCTGAAGGTGAAGGATAAAATCTTCCTGCTCTTCGTCCCCCGTGCAGACGTGGTAGATGCCGCTACGCTGGCCGAACGCTGCGATGCCTTTGTGGAGGGGCTGCTGCAAAAGGATTCCGCTACGCATTACATCCACGACGTGCTGTACCGGATTGATGACGAACTGATTCAAACGGCCATGGCCTATCTGTTCGACCATGCGCCGGTGTTCGTGGACACGACGCTGTATCCCCGTATGGAGGCGCTGCTGACAAGGGAAGCCATCGAGCGGCAGATGGCGGCCAACTACGACCTGATGGTGTCGCCTTCGGGCATGGCGTTCCGCGAGATGATCCGCCGCGACCCCGCCGGCCTGCGTTCCCTGTTCACGGACAACGGCGCAGCGCTATCGCAGGGCTTTGGCGGCAATTACCGGCTGGTGTACCGCCATTTCTTCTCGCCCGACTCGAGCCTGGCCGTTGCCTTCCTGTCGCCGGATTTCAATGCCTTTGATTCCAAGTCGGGTACCCGGCTGGTGGAATTGATTGAGGAGGAAATCGACGCCTTTGGTGCGGAGCATCCGGATGTGGAAGTGATGTTCCACGGCGTGCCGGTGCAAAGCGTCTTCAATTCGCGCCAAATCAAGAAAGACCTGGCGCTGACGCTGGGTATCTCGCTGCTGGTGTCGTGCCTCTTCATTGGCCTCTGCTTCCGCGAAGGCCGGACGCTGTGGGTACTGCTAAGTCCCGTGCTCTACGGGACGTTCTTTGCGCTGAGCGGCGTTTACCTGATCAAGGGCGGCATGTCGCTGCTGGCCGTCGGCATCGGCGCCATTGTGCTGGGCGTGGCGCTGAGTTACTGCCTGCACTTCCTGACGCACTATAAATATGTGGGCGATCCGGTACGGATTCTCCGGGAACAGACCGTCCCGATTATCCTGTGCTGCCTGACAACCGTCGGCGCCTTCACGGGACTGCTGTTCACCCGTTCGGAACTGCTACGTGACTTCGGCCTGTTTGCTTCCCTGGCGCTGGTGGGCACGACGCTGTTCTGCCTGATCTTTCTGCCGCATTTTTTCAAACCCCGCCGGCGCCCACACTTAAACAGAACCTTTGCCCTGATAGACCGGATCAACGCCTTCCCGTTTGACCGGCAAAGGGGACTGATTGTCCTGTTGGTTGTCTTCTGCGGCCTCTGCATCTACACATCGCGACAGGTCACGTTCGACACCAACCTGAGAAACATCGGGTACCACGAACCGGCGGTCGTGCGCTCCATGCAACTGCTGGCCGCGAAGACCACGCCGGGCAATGCGTCACTCTACTATGCCGTGGCCTCGCCCGAACTCGACTCCGCCTTAGTCGCCCACAGGCAGATGACGGCAACGCTCGACAGCCTGCAAGCCGAAGATCTCCTGACCGGTTATTCGAAGATGGCTATGCTGCTGCTTCCGGAAAACGAACAGCAGATACGCATCCGCCGGTGGCGCGATTTCTGGACGCCGGAACGCATGGCCCGGACGCGGATGTATGTGACGAACGCCGCCCGGGTACGGGGTTTCAAGCCGGAAATGTTCGAGCCGTTTTTTGAAATGCTGGCTGCCGATGACCGTCCGGTGTCGCTCTACAGCGAGGGCATCCTTCCCGATGAATGGATGTCCAACACGGTGGAATATACCGGCAACGCCTATTTGGTATATACGTCCGTGCAAATGCCGCCGGAGAGGGTGACCGAGGTGAGCGATGTAATCACCGCTCGTCCGCACTGGCTGGTCATTGACCCGTTTTACTATACCGGCGACATGGTGCGTATCCTGAACAACGATTTCAACATGACGCTGGGCGTGTCGTCCGTTTTTGTATTTGCCATCCTGCTACTGGCATTCCGCAAATGGTCGCGTGCCATTCTTGCGTTCATTCCGATGGGGCTGAGCTGGTACGTCGTGCTGGGCGTTATGGGAATGACGGGTCATGCCTTTAACCTGATCAACATCGTGATCTCGACATTTATCTTCGGCCTGGGAGTGGATTACAGTATTTTTGTCATGGACGGTCTTGTGGCCGGCAGCCAGCGCAATGAAAAGCAATTGCTGACCTATCACAAAACGGCGATTTTCTTTTCGGCCATCGTACTGATGGTCAGCATTGCGCCGCTGACCTTCGCCACACATCCGGCCATCCGGTCGGTAGGCTTTGCCACGCTGGTGGGTATGGGTTCTACCGTACTGATCACCTATACCCTGCCGCCGTTCCTGTTCCGGATACGGCGCAAAAAGACCTCCGTCCGGCGCAGAAGATAGAAAGGGTACACCGTGTACCCAACATTCAATTTTCGGTTCATTCTTTTTTTGAAGCGCTGTGAATGTTGCGCATCCCTTTGTCATCCAATCCATTCCAAACAAAAGAAGGAACCGGGAAGCTGCCTTCCTGGGGAAAGTCGGCTTCCCTAATGGAGGTCTGATACAGAGCGGTTTGAGAAATGGAAAAACCTCTTCATCCGCAGGCCTCAGTGGGGGAATGGCGAATGGATAACAAAGGGATGCAAAATTCACAGCGCCTCAAAAAAGAATGAACCCGTTTATGTTTTTTGCGTCGTATTCCCGGATAAATTGCGTATCTTTGCACATGAATTATTCATAACCCATTTAAATAAACAGATATGGTAAGTTATAAGGATTTGGGTCTTGTCAATACACGGGAAATGTTTGCCAGGGCCATGAAAGGTGGATATGCGATTCCGGCCTTTAATTTTAATAATATGGAGCAATTGCAGGCGATTATTCAAGCCACGGTCGAGACCAAATCGCCCGTCATCCTGCAAGTATCCAGCGGGGCACGCAAGTATGCCAATCAGACCTTGCTGCGTTACATGGCCGAAGGCGCCGTAGCGTATGCAAAGGAATTGGGCAGTCCGAATCCGCAAATCGTTCTTCACCTGGACCACGGAGATACGTTCGAGTTGTGTAAAAGTTGCATCGACCTGGGCTTTTCGTCGGTAATGATTGACGGTTCACACCTCCCTTATGAGGAAAATGTCGCACTGACCAAGAAAGTGGTGGAGTATGCCCACCGGTTTGATGTCACTGTGGAAGGCGAACTGGGCGTACTGGCCGGCGTGGAAGACGACGTGGTTGCAGAACATCATACGTACACGCGGCCGGAGGAAGTGGTTGATTTCGTGACCAAGACCGGATGCGATTCATTAGCCATCTCCATCGGAACGTCGCACGGAGCCAACAAATTCAAGCCCGAACAGTGCACGCGCAATGCCGACGGCGTATTGTTGCCTCCCCCCCTGGCCTTCGACATCCTCGAAGCCGTTGAAAAAGAGCTTCCCGGTTTCCCAATTGTACTGCACGGCGCATCGTCGGTGCCGCAGGAAGAAGTGGCCACCATCAATCAGTTCGGTGGAGCGCTGAAAGACGCCATCGGTATTCCCGAAGAACAGTTGCGCAGAGCAGCCAAGTCGGCCGTTTGCAAGATTAACATCGACTCGGATAGCCGTTTGGCCATGACCGCCGCCATACGCAAAGTCTTTGCAAAAAGCCCGGCCGAGTTCGACCCGCGCAAGTATTTAGGCCCGGCACGTGAAAATGCAAGGAAACTCTATGTGCACAAAATCAATGATGTACTCGGCTCGGCCGGCAAATTATGATTTTTCACATGCGCTAAAAAAAGTCATCTCTCGGGATGACTTTTTTTTTGTCCGGCATTTGTGCAATCATAAGAAAAAACAGATATTTGCAGCCTAATAATGAACAAAAAAGAGATATATGCAACCGGCAAATGACACTTACCTGCGAATACTCGACGGATTCAACCTCTCCGGGCAACCGGTGGAAGTAACGCCCTTTGGAAACGGTCATATCAATGACACCCTGAAAGTAACGACGGTTAACGGGGAGGACCAGTACGTCCTCCAGCGAATCAATCATCGGATATTTACCGACGTAGAGATGCTGCAAAACAACATCCGCGTGGTGACTTCACACATCCGCAGGAAGTTGGAACTGCGCGGCGAACAGGACATCGACCGCAAAGTGTTGACGTTTCTCCCAGCCCGGGACGGAAAATACTACTATTTCGACGGGGAGAATTACTGGCGGATCTGCCTGATGATTCCCCGCAGCCAAAGTTTTGAAGAAGTCAACGCCTCCTTTTCGTACGAGGCCGGGCGGGCGTTCGGCGACTTTCAGTCGATGCTGTCGGACCTGCCGGAAGGCGTGTTGGGCGAGACTATTCCAAATTTTCACAACATGGAATTTCGTTTGCGGCAATTCCGCGAGGCGATGGAAGACAACCGGGCCGGACGCCTGAGGGAAGTGGCTGAGTTGACGGAAGAAATCGAAAAGCGTGCCGAAGCCATGTGTATCCAGGAGCGGCTGTATCGTGAAGGGAAGTTGAAAAAACGGACAAACCATTGCGATACGAAAGTCAATAACATCCTGTTTGACGAAAACGGCAAGGCGCTGTGCGTTATAGACCTGGATACGGTGATGCCGGGCTTTGTCCTGTCCGACATCGGCGACTTTATCCGTACGGGAGCCAATACCGGCGCCGAGGATGATGAAAATTTGGACCGGGTAAACGTGGACCTGGAGATTTTCAAAGCGTATGCGAAAGGGTATATGGAAACAGCCCAATCGTTTCTCACGCCACTGGAGATCACCATGCTGCCCTATGGCGGACGCCTGCTTACCTACATGCAAACGGTCCGCTTCCTGACCGACTATATCAACGGCGACACGTATTACAAGATACACAAGCCGAAACATAACCTGATCCGTACCAAAGCGCAGTTCAAACTGTTGCAAAGTCTCGAAGCGCATCAGGCGGAAATGGATGCATTCATGCAGAATTATTTATAACAACTTATTTATAACAAACTAAATGATTACCCCATGCAAAGACGGAATTTTATGAAAGTGGCCGGCGCGTTAGCCGCCACCCCGGCATTCGCTTTGGCCCCTGCCGCATTGACACCGGCAACACCGGCCGCGCTGAAGAAAGAAATTTATGAATGGCGTATCTACACGCTCTCAGGCGAGGGCGCTCCGCTGGATTCCTTTTTCGGGAAAGTCCTGTTCCCGGCTTACCACCGGAAGAATATCCTCACCGGCGCCTTCAAGCCTTATCACCCCAAAGACGGCGAGAAAGACCAGCGCCACGTCCTGTTCATCTATCCGGATATCGCCACCTTCCACAAAGTGAAACAGGAACTGTGGAGCGACAAGATTTTCCGTGACGCCGCCCAGCCGTATTTTGATGCAACGGCCCCGGCGCCGGTCTATTCCCATTTTGAAACTTACCTGAGCGAGGCTTTCGACCGGATACCGGTACACCGGAAACCCGGTAATGAACGCACCTTGTTGGAAATCCGCATCTACCAGAGTCCGAATGAGGAAGCGAACCAGCGAAAGGTGAAGATGTTCAACGCCGACGAGATTGCCGTTTTCGACCAGGTCGGAATCCATTCGGTGTTGTACGGCAAGATTTGGGCCGGGCCGCTTATGCCCGCACTGATGTATCTTACGTGGTACAAGAATGAAGATACCCGCAACGCTGCCTGGAAACAGTTCGTCGAACACCCGGACTGGATACGCATCAAGTCGTTGCCGGAATATGCCTATACGGCCACGAACAACCAGAGTATCTTCCTCCTGCCGATGTCCTATTCCGAGATATAGACAGTAGATGAATAGAAAAAGTTTCTGGAGCCTTCCCGTCTGTGTGCTGTTGACCCTGACCGGTTGTCAAAAGGAACTGACCCGGCAGTTGCAAGGCAAATGGCAGCTGAAAACCGTCGAAGCGTCGGGCCAGGTGTCATACGTAGATACAGTCTGGTATAATTTCCAGTCCGAAGCGTTGTTTATGTACCAGATTTATCATGTCGATAAAGACTCGTTTTCGCACATGTACGGTTACAAGAGTCATCCGGACGAAAACACGATTCATCTGGAACTGACCTCCTATCCGCGTCCGGTGGACGAATTCCTGCCGTTGACCGACTGGGAAGGCCGCTCGCGTACGTTTACCGTTAAAAAAATCAATAGCAAACGACTTGTCTTGTACGGCGATCACAAAACGTACGAGTTTATCCAGTTCTGAAAAGGCATTCGATGCGGCTATACACCCTTTCTCCAAATTCGTTCACACGCTAAAAGCGCATTGGAGCGGGATGATTGCTTACTTTGATGCAATGGCGACGCGACACAGGGCGGGACGGGGAGGAATCTACCGCCGCTCCTGCTCCCCGTCTTTGATTCCTCCGGCAAAAAGGCCCCGGAAAACATGTACATGTTTTTTTCAAACTCGCAAATGATCAAAACGTCCTGTACACAGGATAAAACGCGGCAACGTGTTTTTCAAAACCAAAAACCGTGTTTTCAAACCAACTTGTACACAGGACGAACCCATCTGTCCCGAGGTCAAAAAAAACATTTACATGTTTTCCGCCTTCATTTCGCCGGGAAAAATGATTCATATTCAAAAACCAATTCATATTCAAGGTAAAGGAAAATCTATTCACCCTTGAATGCAACAAAACGCTCCCGGTCATCGGTGGCTATACTCCCGTAACTTACTCCAGTATCCGATCGTTTTTCCTTTAAATTTCTCGCCGTTTTCAAGTCCCGTTTTCCCCAAACCAATGCTACAATCTCACCACTTTCTCTGTGATAAGCATAGATGAGCCATACCTTGCAACTCTTTTTCTCCACATAATGTCCAAAACTCATCTACTTCCAAACAGTCATAACAGAGTTGTCGGGGTTGGATGAAATGCCGGGAATTGACTAATGCCGACCATCCTTTTTTGATGCTGATTTTTAGAGATTCCCTTAATTTATTTGACAGCGCCTTACGTTTGCCGGACCGGGGAAATTCTTTCAGGGGACCTGTAGATTCCAAACCCAACCCAAAGTGGGGAAGTGGAGAAAAGGATGTACCTCCCTTTCATTCATTTAATGTCATGTTAAAAGGCTCCGGGAAAGAAAAAAGCATTATTTTTGCACAAACGACAATATAAAAGATAAAAGGAAAGCATTATGAAGATTAAGGATAAAACAGGTCACCGGAATCTGATACGGTTCGACTGGGCGCTGAAGCATTTGCTTCGCAACAAGGCCGATTTTAACGTGTTGGAGGGTTTTCTGACCGTCCTGCAGGAGGAGAACATGACCATTCGGAACATCGACAGCAACCCCTTGAAGAGAAAGGCCGGGAGATTGCCGAATGGAGGCGTCTTTTAGCCGGTCGCCAAAACGTTGCACGATGGAAAATGTGAGTTATTCGTTTGTAAAACCCTGAAAAGAAATGGAACATTATCAGCTTATCACTATATTAGGGCCAACTGCTTCGGGCAAGACGGCTTTTGCGGCCGCCCTTGCCGACCGCTTGAACACGGAAATCATCAGCGCCGATTCCCGGCAGGTTTATCGCGCCATGGACATCGGCACCGGGAAAGACAAGGCGGATTATACGGTAAACGGCAGGCAGATACCCTGTCATCTGATTGATATTTGCGACCCGGGGACCAAATACAGCGTTTTCGAGTACCAGCAAGATTTCTTCCGTGTTTACCGGCAACTCCGGGAGGAGGGGAAACTCCCTATCCTGTGCGGCGGAACGGGGCTGTACATGGAAGCGGTGCTGAAAGGCTTCCGCTTGCCGGAAGTGCCCCGGAATCCCGAACTCCGCGAAGCGTTGAAGGACAAGTCGCCGGAGGAACTTAAAGAAATACTTGCCACATACGGGCCGCTGCACAACCGGACCGACCTCGATACCCCCCGGCGTACCATCCGTGCCATTGAGATTAAAGCTTACCAGGCGCAAAATGTACACGGGCAGAACGAATACGAGCCGCTCCGCAGTTTGATAATCGGGCTGAATATCAAACGGGAGCAACGGCGGGAAAGCATCTCACAGCGTCTCCAAGACCGCCTGGAACAGGGCATGGTGGATGAGGTACGCGGGCTGCTTGCTTCCGGCATTGCGCCCGAAGACCTTGCCTATTACGGGCTGGAGTACAAATACCTCACCCTCTATGTGAAAGGGAAACTGGAGTATAAGGAGATGGTTTCGCAACTGGAAGTCGCTATTCACCAGTTTGCCAAACGGCAGATGACCTGGTTCCGGGGGATGGAACGCCGGGGTATCCCGATTCACTGGATAAGCGCCTCGTTACCGGTAGAGCAAAAGATCGAGCAGACCCTAAGCCTCTTGAACCATGAATAGTTTACCTGCACGGATGAATACGATTACTATACAGGAACTGGCAAAGCAGGCGAATTTTTTCCTGCTGGCCGGGCCATGCGTGATTGAAAGTGAAGACATGGCGCTTCACACGGCCGAAAAGATTGCGGATATCACTGAAAAGTTACGGATCCCATACGTTTTCAAGGGTTCGTACCGCAAGGCCAACCGTTCCCGGCCGGACTCCTTTACGGGTATCGGCGACGAAAAAGCCCTGCGTATCCTCCGGAAGGTACGCGAAACATTCGGCATACCGGTGGTCACGGACATCCATGAAACGCAGGAGGCCGAACGGGTGGCCCCGTATGTGGACATGTTGCAGATTCCCGCATTCCTGTGCCGCCAGACGGACTTGCTGGTAGCAGCTGCCCGAACGGGCCGGATGGTCAACATCAAGAAGGGACAGTTCCTGGCGCCCGAAGCGATGCGGTTTGCCGCACAGAAAGTGGTGGACGCCGGCAATACCGCCGTCCTGCTGACCGAACGGGGAACAACGTTCGGATATACGGATTTGGTCGTAGATTTCCGCGGCATCCCGCAGATGCGCCAGACCGGTTTTCCGGTGGTCACGGACGTCACGCACTCGCTCCAGCAACCCAACCAGGCCTCCGGCGTCAGCGGCGGTCTGCCCTCGCTGATTGAGACCATGGCACGAGCCGCCGTTGCCGTCGGAACGGACGGGTTGTTCATCGAAACACACCCCACTCCCTCGCAGGCCAAGTCCGATGGCGCCAACATGTTGCCCCTCCACCTGCTGGAAAACCTCCTGCAACGACTGGTACGTATCCGGGAAGCCATTCGCGGAGAAGGCTTCTAAGGAGCTGTCAAGAAATAAACTATCCATTTACGGGTCTGTTTTTCGCATTCCTTCAGCCCGAAAATGATTACATACCCCGGT
>JAISOP010000058.1 GCA_031275525.1 Tannerella sp. | reverse complement strand
CCCGTCACGCCGATGGTACTGCGTGTAAGTGGGAGAGTAGGTAGCTGCCGTTTTTTTGGAAGAAGGCGTTTGTCCGTAATGACAGACGCCTTCTTACTTTTTTCCAAACTTCACCCTGTAAAAGATCAACGATGCATTTAGAGACAAAGAAAGGGTGTTTGTATTTTGCTGAAGCCATCCGATTACATTGTGCGTATGGGGGTATAGGGATAGTGGAAGGCGCATATCGCAGATTTTACCGGTAAGTCATGCTACGGTATCGCGTTGGATTGATGTCTTTAGGGCGGAAAACGATAAAAAATCCGTACAGATGGCTCGTCAACACACCCGGCGAAAGCCCAGTCAGGAAAGCTCTCCGGCTCCTGGCGGCGCCCAGAAAAAGGAGATGAAAGCCCTTCAGAGGGAGATTGCCCGCTTGCAGGCCCAAGTGAAATAGGAGAAGTTACGCGGCACTGGATTATCAAAAGCTGAAACGGCAGCTTGTTGAGCGTATCGAGTGGTATGCGGCGTCAGTCCGTTCCACGTATTACGACCTTTTGGACGAACTGATCCGGCTTGTCGTGAAGGTGGAGCATGATCTGGAAGAGCCGTTCTGTTTCGAGATGTACTCCGGAATATCCAAACGTGCAGAAAAGATATTCGTGGAGTTCCGGTAACGGCTTCATGCTCCCAATGGCGTGTTCCACCCTGACCCTGAAAGACGAAATAATCCTTTACGCCTTTTTCCGTTCATGTGGTATTCCGATAAATATTCCTCATGCGCTTCCTTAATGTAGGGATGCAGGTCGTTGAACTTTTCCTCTCTGACCGCGGAATCTCATTTGACACACCCTCTTGTGCGTAATAATGAAGGAACGCCTATTTTGACACACCTTCTTTTTATGCTATAAAATATCTTGCATATCTAAAAAACTCTCCGTTTCTTTGCATTGTCCAAAAATTAATTGAATGAATCCTCATACAAGTGTAATTCTGCAATGACGGGATTCCGGTACAGTTATCCGGTGGACGCACTTGTGTGAGGATTGTTTTATGAAAAGAAAACAGAATGAAAACAGCAGGAATAACTTTCAAACGCAACACTTGCGGCGTCCCCGCACTTGTCGGGATTGACCTCAAAAGGCACGGCGATAAATTGAAGGATTTTTTCGCATCCGGTCAGGTCGAATTGGATGAATCACCTTACTACCCCGAATTTGTTGCCAAAATCCGGAGAAGTGAGGAACAGATCGCCGTCGGGAAATTCAAAGTCGTCAAGACGGATGATTTCATGGAAATAAAATAGAGATTAAATCAAATTGAAATTGCATATCACGCACACAAGCGCGACCTTTGTCGGATGAAATATTTGGAATGGCCAAAAAAGGCCGGTTGTTTTTTTGCGATGACGGGCTATACGGAGGAAAAGTTCAACGACCTGCATCCCTACATTAAGGAAGCGCATGAGGAATATTTATCGGAATACCACATGAGCGGAAAACGGTGTAAAGGATTGCGTGCATATACGTTGTATGCCAATACTCCCCTGCCTTGTATGGAGGAAGGTTTGGCGTTCATTCTGTTCAAAATAAATTGACTTAATCTTTAATGTATGGAAAGGAAGATAAGATTTTTATTCATTGTCCAGGGAGAGGGACGGGGACATCTCACGCAGGCGATTTCACTGGCTGACATCTTGCGCCGTCAGGGGCACGAGATAGTCGAGGTGCTGGTGGGCAAAAGCCATTCCAGGGAATTACCTGCTTTTTTTCATGAGAAGATGAACACCTCCATCCGTATCTACGGTGCGCCTTCCTTTATTTTCGGGAAAGACAAGAAGCATATTGACCTGATAAAGACGCTCCTGCATAATGCTAATCCTCAAAAGCTAAAGACCTACGCTAAAAGTATTGAATTGATTTACCGCCGGATCAAAGAACTGGCGCCGGATATCGTCGTCAACTTTTACGAAATCCTGCCGGGCTTTATGCAACTGCGTTTCCGGATAGACATACCCTTTGTCCATATCGGCCATCAGTACATGTTGAGGCATCCCGATTATATGATTGGCCGGGGCGACCACCTGATGCTGCTTCGCCTGCATGCTCTCCTGTGCAGCATCGGCGCCACAAAAACCCTCGCCCTGTCCTTTTATCCGATGAAGTCGTATCCGCGGGAGCGTGTAGTGGTAGTACCGCCCCTGTTGCGGAAGGAAGTACTGGATTTGAAGCCTTCTACGGGGGATTATATCCTCGGATACATGCTGAATCAGGGATACGAAAATGAGATACGCGCCTGGCATAAAAAGCATCCGGAGGTCAGGCTCCATTTCTTCTGGGACAAGCAGGATGCACCTGCCGTATGGGAGGTGGATGAGACCCTGACGCTGCATACGATTGACGACGAGTCGTTCCTGAAATACATGGCCGGATGTCGCGGATACATTACTACCGCCGGATTCGAGTCGGTTTGCGAAGCGTTGTACCTCGACAAACCGGTGATGATGATTCCGGCGCACATCGAACAGGAAGTCAATGCCGCCGACGCCGTTTCTATTCACGGGGGAACCGTGGGGAAGAAATTCGACTTGAGTGTATTACTGGCCTACATGGAAGAAAAACGCACCTTTCAGGCTTCCGCTTTTCAGGAATGGATTCGTTCGGCCGAGAAAGCCTTTGTAGAACAACTGACTTCCGTACTGGCCGGCTTTCCGGGTAACTCCTAACGGACGGCATGTCGGGTGCACGGCCACGTTCCGGTGAAGAAAAATTTTAGGTGGTGATATAAAAAGTATGCTGTTGTAAAGGATTGGCAATCAGTGGAAGAGGTTGTGTTTTTGTATATGCAAATAAAAAGAACCCTTCACTGCCCCGATTGCCGAAGTACAAGAATAAAGAAAAACGGTAAGAAGTCATACGGTAAGCAAAATTATTTGGAGATGTTCTCCCCAATTTCCAATAGATTTTCATTCCTTTGAATATGAATCGGTTTGTGAATATGACTCATTTTTCCCCGGCGAAATGAAGCCGGAAAACATGTAAATGTTTTTTTTGACCTCGGGACAGATGAGTTCGGCCTGTGTACGGGTTGGTTTGAAAACACGGTTGCGGGTTTTGAAAACACGGTCGCCGCGTTTTCTCCTGTGTACAGGTTGGGTTCTCCCGTATATGGCTTGGTTTGAAAACACGGGTTTTTGTTTTGAAAAACACGTTGCCGCGTTTTATCCTGTGTACGGGACGTTTTGATCATTTGCGAGTTTGAAAAAAACATGTACATGTTTTCCGGCGCCTTTTTGCCGGAGGATCGTTTTGTAACAGCGTTTAATGGAGGTATGAATCAGCATACTTTGGAGAACACCACCTAATTTTAAACACGGAGACGAAGGACACGAGTGTCTCAAAAATAACTTTTGAGGTATCCTCATTTTTTGTTTTAAAAAATTGCCTGTTTGCAGATCAAGTTTGTGTCTTTATAATCAGACATAACAATACCATATAATCTGAAAACAGGCAAATCCTCAAAGAAAAAATAGAGGCTGATTCGAAAATTACTTTTGAGACAGCCTCTATTCCTAAACTCACCGTTCGGTCAGTAGCGATTTCTGCCGTATCCACCGCCACCGCCGCGGTTGTATCCACCGCCGCGATTGTATCCGCCGTCGTTTCGTTCCGTCTTGGGACGGGCAATGCTTACCGAAATGGTTTTACCTTCAAACGCGGCATTATCCAATTCATTGATTGCTTTCTGTCCTGCGTTGTCGTCGGCCATTTCAACAAAACCGAATCCGCGCGAACGGCCGGTCTCACGGTCTGTAATCACTCTGGCGGAAGTAACTTCGCCATACGCTGCAAATAATTCCTGTAAACTTTCGCTTCCTGTGCTAAGGTTTAAATTTGATACATAAATGTTCATTCTCTTTTTTGTTTATAATGTAAATAATCTATTTGTTGTGTTCTATCTTCACGAGAGCGATTCTCACGGCATTCATGCCTCTTTCGCCTCGTTCCGGTTCAAAAGTAACCGTATCTCCTTCGGCTATATTTGCCGGTGAATTGCTGACATGGAAGAAATATTTATTCGAATCGGCTGTGTCCCGGATAAAGCCGTATCCCCTGTCGGAATTGAAAAATTCCACATAGCCGATTCGTGGCGCTTCTTCTATATCTTTTTTCTTGGGTGTTGAAACCGCAATGCTTTCGAGTTCAATTTCCTGTTTCCGGAGCGGGTCGGGAGGAGTATCGGTGATAACGCCGTTCTCGTCCACATAGGCAATCATGTCGTCCAGCGAACCGCTACCGGTTGCTTTACGTTCTTCCTTGCGCTTCTGCTTGTCTTTGCGCTTCTGCTCTTTTTTCTTCTGCAATTCTCTCTTATTGGATGTTATCGCCATTGCTTTCGGTTGTGTTTGGTGATTATCGTTGCAAAATTTCAGATGGAGCCGGCCACGGTGTTTAATTTCCTTCCGGTGAGTTTCTGTATGTCTTTTACGATTGCGTATTCTTCCTGCGAACAGAAAGTGAGGGCCGTACCGCCGTTGCCGGCACGTCCGGTGCGTCCGATACGGTGAACGTATGTTTCGGCCACGTCCGGCAAGTCGTAGTTGATAACCATTTCGAGGTTAGCAATGTCGATGCCTCTTGCGGCAATGTCGGTTGCTATGATGACGTGTGTTTTACCTGCTTTGAAATTGGTTAATGCCCGCTGCCTGGCTCCCTGGGTCTTGTTTCCGTGGATGGCCTCACAGCCGATACCCTGGCGGTTCAGCGCCCGGGCTATTTTGTCTGCCCCGTGTTTGGTGCGCGAAAAGACAAGTACCGACCGCCTCTTTTTCTGCAAAATATCCACCAGGAGTTGGCTTTTCTGCGGCTTTTCAACGAAATACAAGCGCTGCTCGATCGTGTCCACCACGGACGATTCCGGGGTCACTTCCACCCTGACGGGCCGGTTCAAGATCGACTTCGACAGGTTAGCGATCGCTTGCGGCATGGTTGCCGAAAAGAAAAGCGTCTGCTTCTGTTTGGGCAGCAGGGGCAATATCCGTTTGATGTCATGGATGAATCCCATGTCGAGCATCCGGTCGGCTTCGTCCAGGACGAAGTGCTTTACGTGTTTGAGGGTGATGTGTTTTTGCTGGATTAAGTCGAGCAGGCGTCCCGGTGTGGCAATCAGGATATCGATTCCCCGCTTGAGGGCATCTACCTGCGGATGCTGATTGACTCCACCGAAGATGACCGTGTGGCGCAGACCGGTGGTGTACTTGGCATAGTCGCTGACACATTCATTAATCTGAATGGCCAACTCCCGTGTCGGGGTCAGGATCAGCGCCTGAATGTTCCGTTCCGTACCTTTCGGCGCCGGTCGGCTGAGTTGCTGGATAATGGGTATGGCAAACGCGGCGGTTTTACCTGTTCCCGTCTGTGCAATGCCCAACAAGTCGCACCCTTTCAGGGCGACCGGGATCGCCTGTTCCTGAACGGGCGTAGGCGATGCGTACTCTTTTTTTACCAGAGCTTTCAAAATAGGCTCTGAGATGTCTAATTCTTTAAATGTCATAAGTTCTTTTACTGCTATAAAAAGCAGGTTGTTACAAAATAAAGTGTCGCGATAAGGGGCTTACACACCTCGCGACGATTCATAATACTAAACAAGTAAGTTGATTTTGATACCGGTTTTGCCGTTGGAAAGTTCCGTTAGTTAGTGAGGGAACAAAACATTACGAAGAAAAAAGATACAATATAAACTTGACTGTTTTCGCTACAAAGATACGCAAATAAATGAAAGTTCTTTCTTTTAGCGGATTTATTTTTTAATTTCTTGCATCACCGCGGCGCAACGGCATATAATACAGTGTCAATAGCCAGCTTCTTGTGTACCCTGAAATAAAACCGGTATTCCGGCACCAGGGAGCGGATGAAAGCGGGAATGTCAATCAAGTCGCGTTGCCGGTGATAGATGCTGATTCCCAACAACGGCCGGCAGGTCGAAAGGGTCTGCGCGGCGCCGCGCAGCGCCATCAGTTCGGCGCCCTCCACGTCCATTTTGAGATAAGTGACCGGTTGGCCGGCCGCAATATGATCGACGGTATCCACTTCGACGACCTGCGACGCCTCTTCCGTAATCATCGACAGCATACTTCCTTCCGCCCGGAAGGGCAGCCGGCCGGTGAAACCGTATATTCCCCTGTTCACCACGTCAATGTCGGTTAGCTGCCGGTCGGCGACGTAGCGCATCAGTTGGCGGTAATTGGACGGATCGGGTTCGGCGGCCCAGATGTGGCGGTACTTGCCGCCGGTTACGTTCAGGAAATCGGCGATGGTGTCGCCCGTAAAGGCGCCGCAGTCGAAATACGATTCATGATCCGTCAGGGTGAAACATCCGGAGGGGAAGTATTGCCGTTTGTCGAAAAAAGGCGGAAGGTAGCGCATGTCCTGACGGGTTTTGGCCAGCAGGTAAGCGACGAAGGAATCTTTTGAAAGCGGGTCGCAAAGGCTGTTGTAAAGGGCCTCCAGCGGCTCCCGGTGCTCCAGGACGAACGACGGTGTGATGATTTCCATCTCGAACAATTCGGAGAGATAGTCTATCGACCGGGCGTTGCGGAATTTCCGTGCGATGGAGTAGGCCGGGTGATAGCCCTTGACAAAGCCGATGATGACGTGGTATGCCGCGAAGCGTTCGTCCGCCTCCGCCGGCGTACAGGCTTCCAGCCCCGACAGGGCGGGCGCACGGGTGACGGCGGGACAGTCGCCGTCCAGCGCCACTCCAGCCAGGTGCAAGCCGTTTTCCGACAATTTCCTGACAATCCGGTCTCCCACGTCCTCCGCCGCGCCGTACAGGATCACGGGATACGGCGAGCGGCGGATAGACGCCATCACCTCTTCGTCTTTCCCAGTGATGCCCGGCCTCAGCAGTTCCTTGAAATCCATATTATTCATTTGCTTTGTTCCTTTCCGCTGCCCTGGCGAGCGCCAGCCCGTAGGCCGTGTCGTAGTGGGTGATGAAGTGTTGCCATCCGGCCCGGGAAGCCAGGTCGAAACAAGCCTGCCGGACAGCCGCCCGTTCGGTTTTTCCCTTCCGGCTCAGGGACAGCAGGACGTCGGCAATGGTATCCGCCACTTCGCTGTAGTTGTCGTCCGTGCGACGGACCACGGCCACTCCCTCCTCCATCGTTTCCCCGGCGACGGCGCTTTTCGCCCATGCACCAAATCCGGCCAGGCCGGTCGTCACCGTCGGGATGCCGAAGGCGATGCTCTCCAGCGGCGTGTATCCCCACGGCTCGTAATAGGAGGGGAAAACGGTGGCATCCATCCCAATCAGCAGGTCGTAGTAGGGGAGGTTGAAGATACCGTCGCGGCCGTCCATGTAGCAGGGGACAAAGATGATTTTCAGCCTGTCGGACGGGCGATTGGAAAAGCCGGCATGGAAGATGAAGTTCATCACGGGGTCGTCCGCCATCCGGTGGAGCCAGTGCGTGAGGAAAGGCGTCTGCATCGGCTCCGTCTGCGGGAAATCCTGCTCCAGCGCCGCCTTGAGGTCTGCCCGGGGCGCATACACCCAGGCTGGTACCAGGATGAACGCCAGCGTTTCGCTACGCAGCCTGTCCGAGCGGCGGAGACGGTTCATTGCGTCGATAAACAGGTCGATGCCCTTGTTGCGGTACTCATAGCGTCCGCTGGTTGCAACCAGGAAGGCATCCGGATTGACCGGTGCACCCAGCAGCTTTCCCGCCACGCGGAGCAGGGTTTGCCGCGCCCGGTCGCGTTTGGCGTCATAGGCCTCGCCCGTGGGGACAAAGTCCGGCTCGAAACCGTTTGGCGTGACTGTGTCCGGCGCCCGATCCAGCAACCGGGCACACTCCGTGGCGGTGATGTCGCTCACCGTCGTAAAGCAGTCAGCCCGGTGTGCCGCCTGCTTCTCCAGCGCATGTTTGGCCTCGACGTGCAACTCCTGCGCCATCCGGTCGCCGTCATACCCCGCCATATAGCCGTAGAGCGGTTTGCCGTTGCCGGCGATGGAACGCCCGACGGTCGTGGCATGGGTCGTAAAAACGGTCGCCACGGCCGGCAGGTGTTTCCGCAGATACAGCAGGCCCATCCCCAGCATCCATTCGTCGAAGTGGGCCACCACCTGTTTCTCTTCCAGGCCATAGAAGCGGTAAAAGCTTTGTAGGGTCAGCGCCGCGGCATAGGCAAAAATGCACGACTCGTCGTAGTCGCCGCAGGCCACATAGGAATCAACGCCGAACGCTTCCCATATCTCGTAAAACAGCGCATTGCGTTCGGAGAAACAGGGCTTGAAGTCCACCAGGATGACGGGTGGGCGGCCGGCGACGTCCCAGCGTCCCACCTTGAGGCGTAGCGTCTCGTTTGCCCCGACGTGCGCCGTCCATTCGGCGAACAGCGACGCATCGGCGAGGAAGCCGGCGCCGGAGGACCCGAGGTCGGGGCCGATGAAAATCACGCGGTCTCCATACTGCCGGTGCAACGTCCGCGCCTTGGTCGAAAGTACCGTGTAGATGCCTCCGACCTTGTTGCATACCTCCCAACTGCTTTCAAAGAGAAAGTCGGGTCTTGCCGCTGCTCCGTTACGCATGGTGTGCAGGATAACGGGCGAGGCGCTGCTCGGCCCAGGATTCGTACTTGGTGCCGGGACGGCCGTAGTTGCAAAACGGATGGAGGCTGATGCCGCCACGCGGCGTGAAAAAACCGGTCACTTCGATGTATTTGGGGTCCATCACCCGTATCAGGTCTTTCATAATCAGGTTGACGCAGTCTTCATGGAAGGCGCCGTGATTGCGAAAACTGAAGAGGTACAGTTTCAGGCTTTTGCTTTCAACCATCCGGAGGTCCGGGATGTAGTCGATTTGCAGGGTAGCAAAGTCCGGCTGTCCGGTAACCGGGCAGAGACTCGTAAATTCGGGACAGCGGAAACATACCCGGTAATCGTTGTCCGGGTGCCGGTTGGCAAATGTTTCCAGCGCCTGCGGAGCATACGCCGTGTGATACTCCGTTTTGCGGCCTAACGCCGCCAATCCTTCTTCCCAACGTTCCATTTCATTCATTATCATATTATCATATTCAATCATCATGAGCGGGTTGCTGCCTCCTGCGGAGATAGTTCTCCAGTCCTTCGCGGCGCAGCCGGCAGGCCGGACAGTAGCCGCAACCGTCCGCCGGGATGCCGTTGTAGCACGTCAGCGTCTGCCTGCGCACCTGTTCAAACACGCCCAGTTCGTCGGCCAGTTGCCACACTTCGGCCTTGTCGCGGTTCATCAGGGGAGTATGGATGACGAACTGCTCGTCCAGGGCGAGGTTCAGCGTTACATTCAGCGAGCGGACAAAGGTATCCCGGCAATCGGGATAGCCGCTGAAATCAGCCTCCGAAACGCCTGTAACCAGGTGAAAGATATTCCTGCTACGCCCCAAAATCGCGGCGAAGACGAGGAAAACCAGGTTGCGTCCCGGCACAAACGTATTGGGATAGCCGCCGGCAGGCGTTTCCATATCCATTTCGATGGAGGAATCCGTGAGTGAATTGGGTGACAGATGAGCCAGCAGGGAGATGTCCATCAGGTGGAAAGGCACTCCCGCCCCGTCCGCAATCTCTCGTGCGACTTCGGCCTCGAGCAGATGTTTCTGTCCGTAAGTAAAACAAAGGGCTTCGACCTTTGCAAATTGTTTTTTTGCCCAAAACAGGCAAGTTGTAGAGTCTTGTCCGCCGGAAAAGCAGACCAGCGCAGCATCCGAATATTTCATTCTTTTCTTGTTTTTAACGTGGTTCTGCAAGCACACGACGCAAAGATACGACAATAATCCGAATAACCGGCTGTGGCGCACGCTGTAGGCACAGGGCCGCCGCATCTAATTCATAGCAGTTTGTAGCGGAATTGATGATCCCATCCTGCTTTTACTCCTTGGGTGTCTCGTCCCGAAAAGAGTTGGCAGGTTTGATTCATTCTCAATTCTCAATTCAACGCGGTGCGGTCTTTTTCGTACATAAAACCCCGCCTTTCGTACAAAACTTCCCTGCGATTCGTGCAGCATTGCGGGGAAACTCTATCTTTGCCGCTGTTTTTGTAGCAATCAA
>JAISOP010000031.1 GCA_031275525.1 Tannerella sp. | reverse complement strand
AACTTGACGGGTGTCGTCACCGGGCGTTGAGGGTCGTCCTCAACGGGTGTTGAGGGGTGTCCTCAACGAGCGGTGAGGGGTGTCCTCAACGGGTGTTGAGGGGTGCGCTCAACGGGCGTTGAGGGGTGTGCTCAACGGGCGTTGAGGGGTGCGCTCAACGGGCGTTGAGGGGGTGTGCTCAACGGGTGTTGAGGGTCGCCTCATGCACAAATCCATGCCGCGTGCAGTATAAATAATAATGCAATGAGTACGAAAAGAAACTGTTTGCTGTTGGCGGTATGCACGGCACTTTTTTCCTGCGGCGGACGTACGGATATCGCCGTTAATCAGGCGCCGATGAAATGGCACTACGACGCGCCGGCTATGAAGTACTGGGAGGGACTGCCGGTCGGTACCGGACGCTTTGCCGCAATGATTCCCGGAACGCCGGGACGAGAAGTGATTGCCTTTAACGATGAAACGCTCTGGACGGGCGGTCCTTATAATCCGAATCCGACGGGAGGGCCGGAAACGATCCGGAAGATCCGGGAACGGGTCTTCGCCAAAGATTATGCCGGAGCGCACGGCGAGGCCTGGAAGCTGGGCTATCCCGGCAGGCATGTCCAGCTGTACCAGCCGATGGGAAGGCTTGTCCTGGATTGGGCGGGACATGCGTTTTCCAAAACGACCGCTTACCGGCGCGAACTGGATATGGACAGCGCGCTGGTTAACGTCTCCTACCGGCTGGAGGGCGTCAATTACGCGCGACGGGTCTTCGCCAGCTATCCCGACCAGGTGATCGTCCTGCGCCTGACGGCCGACCAAAAGGGGAAGATCAGCTTCTCGGCACGCTTCGCCAGCCTCCAGCCCAGCGCCGAGAGCCGCGCGGAGGGCAATGAAATCACGATGACGGGAACGACGATCTCCGAAAAGGAGGGATCGAACCTCCTCCCGCCGCAGATGCGGTGGCAGTCCGCGGCGAAGATCCTCAACGAGGGCGGGAGGCTGACCGTCGAGGGCGACCGGATGGTCGTGGACGGCGCCGACGCCGTTACGCTGATTCTTGCCGGCGCTACGAACTGGGTGAACTGGAACGACGTCTCGGCCGACGAGCGGAAGCGCTGCAACGACTACGTCGCCAAGGCTGCCGGGCGCAGTTATGCGGAACTTCTGCAACGTCACCTCGACGATTACTGCCCGCTCTTTGCCGCCTGCCGGGTGGATCTCGGCCCGGATCCCTTTCCCTCGCTCACGACCTCGCAGGTCATGGATTCGATCCGCAGGGGAGCGATCGACCCGGCCTACGAAGCCCGCTATTTCCAGTACGGGCGCTACCTGCTGCTTGCCGGCGCGCGCGAGGGGACGCTGGCCTTCAACAACCATAACATCTGGCTGGACAACCTGGAGGGACGGTGGCACGGGCGCTGGACGCTCAACATCAATCTCCAGGAATGTTACTGGCCGGTAGAGAGCGCGAACCTGCCGAAGGTCAACGAATCGCTGCTGCTCTTTGTCGGGAACCTGGCGCAGGCCGGTCGGCGAACGGCCGGCGAGCTGTTCGGATGCCGCGGATGGTGCGCCTGCCACGGCACGGACGTCTGGTTCAACACCGCGCCCACCGACGGCGACCCCCGCCATGCCACCTATCCCGTGGCCGGCCTGTGGCTGATGCAGCAGCTTTACGAGCATTTCCGCTACGATCCCGACAGGGCTTACCTGGAACGCATTTATCCGCTGATGAAAGGCGCGGCGGAATTTTGCCTCGACTTCCTGACAGAAGACCCCGAATCGGGTTACCTGGGCACCTGTCCGGCCTCGTCGCCGGAGAATACGTTTGCCGACGAGGCCGGCCGGCACGTCGCCATCTCCTTCGCCTCGTCGGGCGACATACAGATCGTGCGCAACTTCCTGCGCAATTACGTGGAAGCCTCCGGACGGCTGGACGTCGATGCCGGGATGAGCACCCAAGCCGCCGAGGCGCTCAATCGGTTACCGCCGCACCAGATCGGCCGTTTCGGACAGTTGCAGGAATGGTTCTTCGACTTTGCGGAAACCGAGGTGGGACACCGTCACCTGTCGCATCTCTTCGCCGCCTATCCCGACGACGACATCACCCTCCGCCGGACGCCCTCCCTGGCCGAAGCGGTCAGGGTCGTCCTGAAGCGCCGCGGCGACATCAACATGGGATGGTCCGGCGCCTGGAAAATCAACCAGCACGCGCGCCTCGAAGAGCCTGCCGAGGCCTACGGCATTCTGCACGACATGCTGACCGACGTCAGCATCCACCCCTACGAGGAGGACAGCCGCATCACGCCCTCCTTTGAGGGCAACCAGGCGATTCAGGGCGTTACCGCCGGGATGGTCGAAATGCTGCTGCAAAGCCACGGCGGGGAGCTGTCGCTGCTCCCGGCGCTGCCGGCCCAGTGGCCTGCCGGCGCGGTGAAAGGCTTCCGGGCGCGCGGCGGCTACGACGTCGATATGGCCTGGAAAGACGGACGACTCTCCGAAGCCGTCATCCGCGCGCATTACGACGGGACCTGCCGCCTGCGCGCCCGAACGCCGGTAAGGGTTTGGGACGGGAAACGGGAGATCTCCGGCAGCCGGCCTGATGAAAGCCTGACGGAGTTTACGGCAGAGGCGGGAAAAACGTATCGCATCACGTCCGGCCTATGAAAGCGACCCGATACTTTTTCGTCCGGGGGGCTGTTCTCAGCCTGATTGCCGCGGCAGCGTTCGCGCAGCGTCCCGGAAAAGCGCCGGCGCTTGCCTGTCTGGTCTGGGAGGAAAGCGCCGGCAGGCTTTCGTCGCCGCCGGTGGAACTGAATCCATCGACGACGGCGGTGATCGTGATCGACGTATGGAATTATCACTGGTGCATGACGGCTTCGGAACGGGTTGCGGCCCTGGTTCCGCGCATGAACGCGGCGCTGGAGGCCGCCCGCCGGCAGGGTATGCAGGTCGTCTGGAATCCCAGCGACGCAACGACGGCCTACGGCGGCTATCCGCAGTATGAAAGAACCGTAGCCACAGCGCGCCGTCCGGCGCCCGACAGGAGGGAAGACCTCCCGGTCAAGTTCACCGCCCACGTCGGGCCTTGCATGTGCGGCCCCGGCCTGCCCTGCAAGGTCAATTACGGCTGGGACGGGATGCACCCCGGCTTGACGATCGGCGACGGGGACTTGTTTTCCTCCTCCGACGACGAAATGTATGCGGCGCTGACCGAGCGCGGCATCACCGACCTGATCTATATGGGCGTCCATACGAACGAGTGCGTCTTCGGCAAGCCCGGCGCCCTGTCGAAGATGTGGAAAGCCGGTTTCCGCTGCTTCCTGGCCCGCGACTTGAACGACGCCTTCACGCGCTACGATCCCGCCGCCGGCTACACGCCGGAGGACGGGACGGCGGAGATCGACGAAAACCTCCGGCAGGGCGGCGTCCCGTGCATCAACCTCTACGAAACGTTCCGCCGGGCGGGACTGACGGAGGCGGACGCCGCGCCGGTAGATTACGTCCGTTTCACGCCCTGGGGCAAGCGCGAGCGCCCGTACTTTTTTGAAGATAAGACGATCGTAACCCTGACCGCGCCGTGGCTCGACGGCGCGGAAATACGCTACACGACCGACGGCAGCCGTCCGACCCCCCAGTCGCCGCTATACGTCGAGCCGCTGGAAATCGCGCAAACGCAAACGCTTTGCGCGGCGGCGTTCCGCGACGGGGCGTGCGTCAGCCTGCCGGGCGAGGCCTGTTACGTGAAGCTGCCGGAAGCGACGCCGCCTCTGCCGGACGTCTATCTGGACGATCTGGACTACATTCCCAACGACTACTTGAAGATCGTGTCGTCCTGTATGTGGTATCCGGCGAAATCGACCTCGTTCGAGGGCAAACCGCTTCGCGTGCGGGAGGAGACCTACGGTCGCGGCCTGGGCTTCCGCGCCCCCTCGTCGGTGCAATACGAAATCCGGCCGGCGTACAAACGCTTTGTCGCGCAGGCGGGGGTGGACGATAACCTGTTGTCGCAGCACAACGGACGCTTCCTTGCGATGCACAGCAGCGTCGTCTTCAAAATCTTCATCGACGGTCGTCCGGTAGCCGAAAGTCCGGTGATGCGCATCTCGCAAGCCCCCTGGCGTTTCGACATCGAGATTCCGCCCGGAAGCCGCCGTCTCCACCTCGCCTGCACCGATGCCGGAAGCCGCCATCTCCTCGACTACGGCAACTGGATCAACGCCGGCTTCATCACCCGGTAAGGCGATTCGCGCTCCGGGCGCAAAACAAGGATGCCTCCCCCGCCGGGAAGAAGCGACTTTCCCGTCGCCGGCGAGAAGGAACGACGAAGCGTTCCGGGTTCGTGCAAAGAACCCGGAGCGCTTCGTTCTCTGTAAAGAAAGGGTGAACCCTGGCGTTCCGGGATTTTGAATGAGATTGAAGATTACTCATTAATAAATTGATTAGACTAAGGACTAAAAGTTGCGCGAAGCGCGACGTCTTGCCTTGACGACGGGTTACGTCTCGCTTAGACGTCGGGCGGCGTCTCATCTCGAGGGCGTATGCGATACGCCCCTACGAGCACGACCCAACAACTTAGACGAGAAATTTGGTCCTTTTTATCAAGAAAAAGAACCAACCTATTTAACCTCTCCCCCAAGAGGGTGTGTCAAAACAAAGCTATTGGCACATTCTTTTTATCATTAGGCCTTGCTGCTTACCCTCCTCTCAAGCGGCCGATTTTTGTTCAACAGCCCACTCAACCCGATTTTGCAGGTTTGTCATCTCAAAAGAGAGCGTTTTTAGCGTGTTTTGTGTTCCACTGGGGCCATTGAAGGGAACTTTTGGCATTTTGGCACACATCTTTTTTATATTGAAGGCGATGGCAAAGAAGGCAAAGTCCATCGTGACCTTGTCGATACCCAAGTGACGGAAGCGGCGGTAGGCCATGTTATATTTCATTTGACCGAACACGGCCTCCGGTTCTATGGGACGTTTGGAGCGGTGAGCCAGCCCTTCCTCTGAGGTCAACCTCTCCCGGGCTTTTCGTTTGTATGCTTTCAAGCGGTGATTGACTTCTATCCTACGGTTCCCCTTTGCTTATTTTTATTTGCATCTCCATAAATACAATTTCTTCCACTGATTGCCAATCCTTTACAACAGCATACTTTTTATATCACCACCCGAATTTTTTTTTTTAAATCCGTACGGTAATGCCTGTTTGCTATTTCCACGATCGCTTCTGCGGCATCTAATGACATCGTTTCCTCTGCCAGGGCTACCTTTGTCGCCTTTAGCTCTTTCTCCAACTCTTTTCAACCCGGCAAAATTTCAGGCCACCCGGTTCATTCTTTTTTGGAGGCGCCGTGAATGGCTCACATCCCTTTGTCATCCCTTCAAATCCAAAGAATGAACCGGGAAGCTGCCGTTCCTGATGCATGAACGGAACCGTTCCTAATGCATGAACGGGGTCGTTCCTAATGCATGAACGGAGCCGTTCCTGGTGCATGAACGGAGCCGTTCCTAATGCAGGAACGGAGCCGTTCCTAATGACGGTTTGATACAGAGCGGTTTGAGAAAGGAAACGGCCTCTTGATCCGCAGGCCGCAGGGGGGCTTTGCGCCGGAAGAATGGAGAATTGCCACGCATGGAGACAGGAAAATATCTCAAAAACGCCTTCTCCCTTTTGGGCCGCCGATTATCCATAATATGGAAACGAACAGGATACGGACAGTCATTTAAAATTATGTCGTTTTGCACTCTTACTCTGACTTTTTTTACTACTTTTGCTTCGGATTTTTAGAATATCAATGAGTTTTTCATTGAAGATTAATATATATCTTGATAACGACATGAAACTATTACAAAATAGATTGGCAAAGTCCGAGATGTTACAGCGGGCGAATATTGCGAAAGCCACGGGGATCTATCCCTATTTCCGGGAAATTGAGAGTGAACAGGATACGGAGGTCATGATTAGCGGAAAGAAAGTATTGATGTTTGGTTCGAACGCCTATTTGGGACTGTTGAACCACCCCAAAGTAAAGGAAGCGGCCATCCGGGCCACACAAAAATACGGGACAGGCTGTGCCGGTTCACGCTACCTCAACGGGACTCTGGACATACATACCAAACTGGAAAAGCGACTGGCCGAGTTTGTCGGGAAAGATGATGCGATTATCTATTCCACCGGATTCCAGGTGAATCTGGGCGTTGTCTCCTGCCTGACCGGGCGGGAAGACTATATCCTCTGGGACGAACTGGACCATGCTTCCATCATCGAAGGACATCGCCTGTCTTTCTCCACAAAGCTGAAATTTAAACACAACGACATGGAAGCCCTGGAGAAACAGCTCCAGCGGTGCAAGGCAGACAAGGTCAAGCTGATTGTGGTTGACGGCGTATTCAGTATGGAAGGCGATGTGACCAACCTGCCCGAAATCGTTCGCCTGGCCAAGAAATACGATGCCAATATCATGGTTGACGAGGCACACGGGATTGGTGTACTGGGCAAAGAGGGACGCGGGACGTGCGACCATTTCGGCGTCACCGGCGAGGTGGACCTGATTATGGGCACGTTCAGCAAGTCACTGGCCTCCATCGGCGGCTTCATTGCGGCCGACAGGGTCGTCATCGACTATCTTCGCCACCATTCGCGCTCCTACATCTTCAGCGCAAGTATTACGCCGGCAGCCACGGCCGCGGTCGATGCCGCGCTCGACATCATGATCGGCGAACCGGAACGCCTGGCACATCTCTGGGAATTGACTCACTATGCGCTGGACGGCTTCCGTCAGATGGGCTGTGAAATCGGACAGACCAGCACGCCGATTATCCCGCTGTTTATCCGCGACAATGACCTGACTTTCCTGATTGTCCGCGAGTTGTTTGATGCCGGGATTTTTGTGAATCCGGTCGTTTCGCCGGCCGTCGCTCCGCAGGACACGCTGATCCGCTTCTCGCTCATGGCTTCCCATACCAGGGAACAGTTGGATTATGCCATGGAAGCTATTCGGAAACTATTCAGGAAATATCACCTGATTGACTGAATGCATGGACTTCATACAAAACAACGGCGCCTGTCTGTGCAAGAAAGGATATTGCAGGCATAACAACAAACTGCATACCTACGATTGGCTGTCCGACATTCCGGATGCAGAGCAGGCTGCCGACTTTGTGGAAGTACAGTTCAAGAATACCCGGAAAGGATACTATGTAAATGAAGCGAA
Organism: Tannerella sp.; assembly: GCA_031275525.1. GTDB lineage: Bacteria > Bacteroidota > Bacteroidia > Bacteroidales > Tannerellaceae > Tannerella. The sequence goes on along the minus strand of JAISOP010000031.1, from coordinate 12,120 downwards.
GATTCCGCTGAAAAAAGGCGACATCGTCGCGGTGGAAGCTACGCCGGGACACGACGTGGGCACGGTCTCGCTGATTGGAAAACTGGTGCCCCTGCAAATGCGCAAGAACAACATCCGGCGCAACAATGGCAACTTCAAGCGTATCTATCGCATTGCCCAGCAGGCGGACTTGGACAAGTATGCCGAAGCCAAGGCGAGGGAGCACGAGACAATGATTCGTTCGCGCCGGATTGCCTCCGACTTGGGACTGGCAATGAAAATCGGCGATGTCGAATATCAGGGCGACTGCAACAAGGCTATTTTCTACTACATTGCGGATGAACGCGTAGATTTTCGTCAGTTGATTAAAGTCCTGGCGGAAACCTTTCGGGTACGTATCGAAATGAAGCAGATCGGTTCGCGCCAGGAGGCCGGGCGAATCGGAGGAATCGGGCCTTGCGGACGGGAATTGTGTTGTTCGTCGTGGATGACGAGTTTCGTCTCGGTGGCCACGGACGCCGCCCGTTTCCAGGACATTTCGATGAATCCGCAAAAGTTGGCCGGACAGTGCGCGAAGCTCAAGTGCTGTTACAATTACGAAGTGGATGCATACGTCGAGGCGCAGAAACAGATGCCTTCGCGCAAAATTCAGTTGGAAACGGAAGAGCATACCTACTATCATTTCAAAACCGACCTGTTCAAGAAGGAAATCACGTACTCGACCGACAAGGTGATGGCCATCAACAGCGTGACCCTCTCGCCTGCACAGGCTTTCGAAGTAATTGCCCTGAACCGGAAAGGAGTTAAGCCGAAGTCGCTGGTAGCCGGCGCCGCGCCGAAAACACCTCCACAGCAGCAGCAAAATACACCGGATATGCCGGACAACAGCGCGAGCCATTTCGACACAGCCGGGAAAAAGAAGGGGAAACGCACAAAAAAACCAAAGGATCAACGTGCATTCGGCCAAAACAGGCAGGACAAAGCGGACAGCGAAACGGCTTCCACCCGCCGCCGGCGTCCGAATAACCCGCCGTCTCCGAAGGGCAAGCGTACCACTCATGCGAAAAAGAAAGATTAAAGGAAAAACAAAACCCTTTTCCCTGCCGACGGTCATGGCGTTTCTAATGGCCTTCTGCCTTTCCTGCAGGGAGGATGTGTTTTACCGTCAATACCAACTTGTCGATCTTGAATGGAGCAAGGGCAAGGAATATTACTTCACCTACGAAATCACGGATAACAGCGTGCCCTACCGCTTCTCGGTCGAGATACGGAATAACAACCTCTATCCCTACCAGAACCTCTGGCTGTTTTGTTCGGAAGAGTTGCCGGTTGGCCCTGTCCGGCGCGATACGGTGGAATGTTTGCTTGCCGATGATTACGGGAAATGGCTGGGACGCGGGTTCTCCATCTACCACTTGAGCATCCCCGTCCGAACCCATCACCGCTTTCTTCACAAAGGCCAATATACCTTCAGCATCCGCCACGGCATGAGGGATTCCGTCATCAGGGGAATCGAAGAAATCGGCCTGTACATTGAGATGGAAACAGATTGATTCCTCCTTCACACATCCAGGTCGCGAGGATGGAGGAATCATTGTTTTTCCGTTTCCAGCGGGTACGTTTCCAAATAAAAGAAAACGCTATCTTTGCTTTCTTAAAAAGAGAAACAAACAGCCATGGCTAAGAAAAAGAAAAAAGTCAATTTGCATGCACAGCAGAAATTGCAGGCTGTGCAACACAAGAAACTATACATGGAACGGCTGCGTAAAATCTGCATGGAGATTGGCAACGGCGAATCCCTGTTCGACCTGATACCGCTGCCTGTACGCGAGGCCATTTACGAAAACCGCGGGGCTACGCTCAAGATCAAAGTGGACAAGGACGTGAAAATCACCAAGCGGTTTGTCAAGATCATGTACGGCCACCTGGAAAAGGAGATGAAAAGCAAAAGCATCGAACTGATGATCCCCGGCATGGTCAAGTATGTCAACCTGGTGGATTACTATCAACTGGTACTCCCGCTCGAAGGCGTGCTGACCAGCGTTTACGAATTTAAGGGAAAGGAAAAGTTCGAGGCCTTCTGCCTCAGCCGGGACGAGAGGTACATCAAGTATCACAAGGAACTGGTGTACATCATCCACTGTGCCTGCTACACCTATTGCGACCTGAGCAAGCGGAGCCTGTATACCTTCACGTTTAACGAGCAGCGTTCGTCGAACGTTATTGATCACCAATCATACACCGGCATATTCTATCAGATTATCACCCTGGGTCTCTATCCCCTGGATGTACGTTATGTCACGATACACGGCGATCGCCGTCCGGTCGTGCAGACGGGCGAAATTGACCACAGATACAACCTGTCCTGCCTCAAACCGGCTACGGTGCCGCTGAAACGGCTGCATGTAAAAGACCCGTCCGGCAATACGGAAATTCCCATTTACGTCCAGCAGCACGCCGTCAACCGCACCATGCAGCGTGCCTGCTGCGTCTTTCCCGGTACCGTTCCTTCGCTCATCAACAAGGCGTTCAGCCAAAAGCGTAAAATCATCCGCGAAGGTAGCCGGTACCTCATCGAATGTTATGACAATGAGATAAAAATAGGCTACTTCGTAGGTATGCTCGTTGACAATATCTTTGTGATTCTCACTTTCCTCCTCATTACGCACAGCAGTACGCCCGAAGGACGGAAACTTAGTAAACTCACCGGACTGCAACGGAGCGACATCTCTTTCCTCGCCATCGACGATCTCAAGACGCTCATCAATTCGGATATTAGCGACGACGCACGCATCGCCCAGATATTCATTGAAGCCGGCTGCGAATCCATCCTCAATATGAATTACCAGTTGCATGTCTTCGGCGACTTTGAATGGCTGCGGGACGAAACCAAGCAGAATACCGAACTCTCGAAACTGATCGCCGAATACATCCAGATGGGAGACACCGACGAAGAATACTTTGAAAACGAATAAAGGAGGATACTTAGGTGCTGTCAAGAAATAAACCATCCATTTACGGGCTTTGTAATGCGAAAAACAGACCCGTAAATGGATGGTTTATTTCTTGACAGTTCCTTAAGACACTTCCTGTTCCATTTGTTCCAGCAGCATCAGCAGGGCCGTCAGCCCGGCACGCTGGACATTTTGTGCACGGAGGGCGCCGAACCGGTAATAGCGGGATGCCACGCCGTGCTTCGAGGCGACGGCGATCCATACACTGCCGACCGGTTTGTCCGGCGTACCGCCCTCCGGCCCGGCAATCCCCGATGTGGCAATGGCGTAGTCACATCCCAGCACACACAGCGCTCCCTGCGCCATTTGTTCCACCACCTCGCGGCTCACGGCGCCTCGCTGCCGCAAATCCTCCTCCGCCACGCCCAGCACCTGTCGCTTTACCGCGTTGGCATACGCGACAATGCTGCCGACAAAATAGCCGGAACTGCCCGGCGCCGAAGTAAGTAGCGCGGCAATGGCGCCGCCCGTGCAACTCTCCGCCGTCCCGACCGTACAACCCCGTGCGCGCAAACGCTCACCGACAATCATTTCCACGGGCTTATCCCCAGTGGCAAAAAGATCTCCCCCCAGCAGGCCTTCCAGGTCAGCCTGCAAAGCCGTCATGGTTTCGTCAATCAGCCCGGCTTGCGGCCCGGTAGCCGACAGGCGCAGGCACATGACACCCGGTTGCGGCAAATAGGCCAGTTTGACGAACGGTGGTAAGCCGTTCTCGAAACCAGACAAATGCATGGCCAGTTCCGACTCTGTATAATTCCTGACCCAACTGGTCTGATGCCGGATGTACAGGTCCCTGCGAAACTGTTTTGCCAGGCGGGGCAATACTTCGTTCCTCATCAGCCACTGCATCTCGGACGGTACGCCCGGCATGGAAACCAGCGTAAGGCCCTCGCGCTCGAACCAGGTGCAGGGCGCAGTCCCGGCCTGGTTCCGGATCACCGTGCACCGGTCGGGCACCATTGCCTGGAGGCGCGTCAGCTCGTTCACCGGGCGGCCGCGCAGACGGAAAAAGCGCTCCATATCCGCATAGACGGCTTCCGAAAAGTGTAACCGGCAACCGAAATAGCGGCAGAGCGCCTGTAGCGTAAGGTCGTCCCTGGTCGGGCCTAACCCGCCGGTAAGCAGGAGTACCGGCGCCCGGCTCCTCGCCGCCTCGATAGCGGAGATAATCTCCTCCTCCACATCGCCGACCGACGTCCGGCGAATCACCCGGAAACCCTCCTCATTAAGCGCCTGGCCCATCCACGCGGAATTGGTATCCACCACCTGCCCGATTAGTAATTCATCGCCAATCGTAATAATCTCAACATCCATAATCTGTCATTTTACCCTTCCGGATTTACTGCAAAGGTCGCGTTTGTGCGTATCATATACAAATCCGCTCCCTACCCTGCACCCTTTGAGTTATGGTATAAATTCCGTTCTTTTGCAATCCTAAAAAACGAATAGCGATGTTGTTGGAGAGTATGAAAAGCAGGCGGAGCATCCGCAGATATACGCAGCAAGACCTTCCCGGGGAGTTGCTGGAAGAATTATTGGAAGTCGCCTCCCGCGCTTCCAACACGGGAAACATGCAGTTGTACAGTGTCATCGTCAACCGCGACCGGGCGAGCCGGGAACGGCAGGCGCCGCTGCATTTCAACCAGCCGATGGTGACAGAGGCGCCGGCGCTCCTCACCTTCTGCGCCGACGCCCACCGGTTTGTCAAATGGGCAGAACAGCGCCAGGCACAAGCCGGATTCAACAACCTGCAAACCTTCCTGGCCGCCACGATCGATGCCCTGCTGTTTGCCCAGGCCTTTTGCGATGCGGCAGAAGCCCGGGGACTGGGCATCTGCTTCCTGGGAACAACGGCCTACCATGCGGATCAAATCATCGAAGCCCTGGCCCTGCCCCCCCTGGTCGTACCGGTCGTTTCCCTCACCGTCGGCTATCCCGCCGAGCCGCTGCCCGCACAGCCCGAACGGTTACCCCTGGCAGCCGTTATCCACCGGGAAACCTACCGCGACTATACCCCGGAAGCCATCGACACCCTGTACAGGGCCAAGGAGGAACTGGAGGCCAACAGGCAATATGTGGCAGAGAATCAAAAGGAGACCCTGGCACAGGTGTTCACGGACATCCGCTATACGAAAAAGAATAATGAATACTTTTCGGAGGTTTTCCTGAAGGTATTGAAGCAGCAAGGATTCCTGTCATGAGGGAACCCATCCCCCCCTTCTTTTTTCCCGGAAAAACGCCTGCATCAGGGCGGCACATGCTTCCTCCCTCACGCCGTGCCTTACGAGGGTTTTCGGATGCAGGACGCCGGGCGCATAACGCCGGAAACCCCTTTTGGAGTCGGAAGCGCCGTAGGTCAGCAGGCTGATTTGAGCCAATCCCGCCGCCGCAGCACACATCGCGCAAGGTTCCAGCGTCACATACAGGGCGCAATCCGTAAGATACTTGGCCCCCAGCACGCCGGTGGCCCCCGTAAGGGCCAGCATTTCGGCATGAGCCGTTGGGTCGGCCAGGCGTTCCGTCTGGTTATGGGCGCGGGCAATGATCTGGTTGCGGCATACCACCACCGCCCCCACAGGCACCTCGCCCTCGGCCGCCGCCGCACGCGCTTCCGCCAACGCCTGGTTCATGAAATATTCATCCGTGAAAAGTGTCATTTCCCCTCCCTATCCGTTTACCTTCTCATCTCATATTCATTAAACAGCGTCGGATGGTCGGCTTCCATTACCTTCAGGATATGTGCCAGCAGCGTCGAGCGGTACCAGTTTGACTTGTTCCTGATTCGGTATTTCGCCACATACCGCCGGATCATACCGTATTCTTCCTCATTAAGCAAAAAAGATACTTTACGATTGCGGATGCTTCCGGATGGCGGGGAAGTCGTTTGGGTCTGCTGTTTCTTCATATTCCATTTTTTAACCTGCCGCAAAGATAGAAAAAACCGTAAGATTAGTGGTGAGTGGTGAGTGGTGAGTGTCTTGTGTCATGTCCCGAAAAAAGTATAAAGTGTATACTTTTTTCAGGACATGACAGTTTTTCACTAACCACTTACCACTAATCACTTGTTAGGAGACAGTCTCCTAAGGTTTTCACCGGCCAACAACGTAAGAGGCTGCCTCAAAAATTGAGACAGCCTCTTTTCCTTTCATGTTAATTTCGTCCTTCTTACAATTCAACTCCCTCTTCGCGGGCCTGATCCTCGCCGGAAAGGGTGATCAACTTGTAGCCTTTTCCGTGGATATTGATGATTTCAATATCCGGGTCGGCCTTCAACAGCTTGCGCAGTTTGGTGATATACACATCCATGCTGCGTGCGTTAAAGTAGTTGTCATCCACCCAGATCGTCTTCAGGGCATAGTTGCGTTCCAGAATTTCGTTGGCATGGGCGCAAAGCAGACTCAGCAACTCACATTCCTTCGTTGTCAGCTTGGTCACTTCCGAGCCGATGGTCAACGTCTGTTTCTGGGTATCAAACGTGAAATTCCCCAGTTTGTAGAACGGTACATCTTTGAGTTTTTTGCCCTTAACACGCCGCAGAATGGCTTCGATACGCAGCAACAGTTCTTCCATGCTGAACGGTTTGGTCAGATAGTCGTCCGCACCCAGTTTGAATCCTTCCAGAATATCTTCCTTCATGGTTTTGGCCGTGAGGAAAATAATAGGAATATCCGAGTTGATGGAGCGGATTTCCTGTGCCAGCGTAAAGCCGTCTTTCTTCGGCATCATCACATCCAGTACGCACAGGTCGTATGAACCCGACGTAAACCCTTTATAACCGGCTTCTCCATCGGAGAACAAATCGGTTATAAACCCTTTTGCCTGCAAGTATTCCCTCAAGAGCATACCCAGGTTCTCATCATCTTCACAAAAGAAGATCTTCAATTTCTCTTCCATAGTTACTTGTTTTTAATTAGAGGTAAAATAATAATGAACTTTGTTCCAATCGTTCCTTCATCCTGTTGTTCGGCACGGATGGAGCCGCCGTGGTCTTCCACGATCTTGCGGACGTACGCCAACCCGAGGCCAAACCCCTTCACATCATGCACATTGCCAGTCGGTATCCGGTAGAACCGGTCGAAAATCTTTTTTAAATGTTCTTTCCTGATACCGATGCCATTGTCTTCAATGGAAATATACAATTTCCCATTTTCATTTCTTGTCCGTGCCATCAACCGGAGCGGCACATCCGTTCGCTTGTACTTCACTGCATTATCCAGCAGGTTGAACAGGACATTCGTGATGTGCATCTCGTCGGCATAGATGGCCGAACCCTCCGCCTGCAGGTCGATGTCAATCGTCCCGCCATACTTTTCCACCTTCAGGGCAAACGTACTTGCAACGCCTGCCAAAAGGTCATTCGCATCCAGTTCCTTGAGTTTGAGTGTCGCTTTCTGTCTTTCAAAGAGCGAGATTTGAAGCACTTTTTCCACCAGGAAACCCAGCCGCTTGGTTTCGTCGTAGATTACGCCGGATATATGCTTAAACACTTCGGGATTTTTTGTAATATCCGTATCCCGGAGCATTTGCGTGGCCAGCGAAATCGTCGAAACCGGCGTTTTCAGTTCATGCGTCATATTGTTTACGAAATCGTTTTTCATCTCCGACAGTTTTTTCTGGCGGAAGATCGCGTAAATCGTAAAGGTAAACGTCAACAACAGAATCCCCGAAAAGATCGCCGAAGGCACCAGAAACGAGATTGAACTCGATATATAGGCGCTCTTCGTCGGAAAATACACCTTGAGATAGTTCTGTTTCGACGGCGGATCGTTCGAAAACAGCACGACCGTACGCATCTCCGCCAGTTTGGGCGGTTTCTCGAACGCTTCGTTCTGGTACACAATCTCATTGTCGCTATTCACCACCATGCAGATGTACGGGAGATTCAGGCCGTTGTTCACCAGTTCCGTTTTCAGGTAATTGTTCAGCGTATTGAAATCCACCCGTTTCTCAATCGGTTTCATGTGCGCGGTGTAAAGCATGTTGTAGGCCACCTCTTCGAGCAGTCCGGCCTGGTGCTGGTAGCGTTTCCACAAATTCTTCCGGTATTCCTCCGATTCCTTGATGATGGCATCTTTCGGGGAAACGTCTTTTTGAGAGATACCGGTATGGCTCATCTCAAACTGCCGAATGACGCCATTCGACTCCGTAATCTGGAAATGATAACTGCTTTCCGCAGACATCATCTGATTCAAACTTTGTTTACTCGGCGCGTCTTTATACCTGAAATAATTCATGTCTTCTTCCATATATTTACGAGCTTCATCACGCTCCAACACGCTGGCGACTTGTTCCAAACAATGTTTAACCGTTGAATCGAACAGGTCGTTGCTTGTTTTCAGGATAATGCTGACGTAGTTTACCTGCAAGTAAAGTAAACCGGCAAAAGCAAATCCCATAACAACGGCAAGTAGCCAGATAATTGACTTTTTCATCGCGACTATTCGTAAAAATATATGCTCCTAACTCCAAATTCCCGTAAAAACAGTTAGCATCTTTTCTTTGCAAATACATTATTTCCTAACTGCCTTCCAGGACTTTTTTTTTGATAACACAAATGTAGTATGTTTTAGTTTAATATTCACACAACGAATATAAAAAATGAGGGGTCTATTAGTTAATTATTCGTATTTAAATCACGTATAAATCCCTTGCGTCTATCAAAAATAGATGTATTCATCTTGAAAACAATTTCTTACCCTCATATTCAATGTGTATAAAATCATTTCGACATACAAATTTAAGTTCTCCCGAAACTTTAAATGCCACTGCTTTAAAAATGAATATTTTTGATATGGGAACTGTTCTGCTTTCATCATTTTGTATCGTTTTGCTGCTCTATCCACTGCCGGGCATTGACAAAAGCTTCGATCCAGGGGGTAATTTCGTCCTGATGCCGGTTTTCGGGGTAATAGCCGCATTGCCAAGGGAAAATCGCCCGTTCGGGATGAGGCATCATGGCCAGATGGCGTCCGTCGGCCGAGCAGAGGCCTGCCACCGCCCCCGGCGAACCGTTCGGATTGGCCGGGTAGTCGTTGTAAGCGTACCGTGCCACGATGTGACAGGTATTTTCGCCGTCGGGAAACGAAAATTTCCCTTCGCCGTGAGCTACCCAGGCGCCTAACTTGCTCCCGCTCAGGGAACCGAACATGACCGAATGATTCTCCGGTATCTCCAGCGTGACAAATGCCGACTCAAACTTGTGCGAATCGTTGTGAAGCATCCGGTGCTTCCGTTCATGTTCGGGATAAAGCAATTCCAGTTCGGCCATCAGCTGGCAACCGTTGCAGATGCCCATGCTCAGCGTGTCCCTGCGGGCATAATAGCGTTCTATCACCCCTTTGGCCTGCTCGTTATACAGGAATCCGCCGGCCCAGCCTTTCGCCGAACCCAGGACGTCGGAATTGGAGAATCCTCCGCAAAAGACAATGAAATTCACGTCCTCCAGCGTTTCGCGACCGGCGGCCAGGTCCGTCATGTGCACGTCCTTCACGTCGAAACCGGCCAGGTAGAGGGCGTATGCCGTTTCGCGCTCGCACTGCGAACCCTTCTCGCGAATGACGGCCGCCCGGACGCCCGACGGTTCGCGACGAACGGCCGAAAGCCCGTAGGCGGCCAGCCTGCCCGTGAAACGTTCCGGATAGCGGAAGGCCAGCGGCTGCCGTTTGTAATTTTCAAAACGCTTTCCGGCACAGACGCTCCCGCTTTGTTTCGCGTCCAGCCGGTAGGAAGTGGAGTACCAGATGTCCCGCAGGTGGTCGATGTCGAAACGGAACTGCGTCCCGGCAGCGGATATCCGCAGGGAGCGTCCGGCAGCGGGACGGGCTATAACGGCATAATCCATACCGGCTTTTTCCAGATGCGCCTCGAACGCCTCCTTCTCCCGGACCTGTACAAGTACGCCCGGATTCTCGGCAAACAGGACTTTCACCGGGTCCGGTTCTGCAAAGGCGGCAAGGTTCACGTCCAGTCCGCCGGCTACGTTGGCGAAGCACATCTCCAGCAGGGTTGTAATCAGTCCGCCGGCCGAAATATCGTGTCCGGCCAGGATCCAGCCCTTGTCGATGGCCTCCTGCACGGCATTGAAGGCATTGCGAAAATAAGCGGCATCCGCTACGGTCGGCGCCTCGTCGCCCAGGCAGTTCAGCGTCTGCGCGAAAGCCGATCCTCCCAGTTTCGGTGTGCAGGAAGAAAAGTCTATATAATATATATATGTATAGCTGTCCGGCGTCAAAACCGGCGAAACGATTTGCTTCACGTCGCTGACCTCTGCGCCGGCGGAGATAATCACCGTGCCGGGCGCAAGGACTTTTTCCCGTCCGTATTTCTGCGTCATGGAAAGGCTGTCCTTGCCGGTCGGGATATTGATTCCCAGGGCGCAGGCAAAGGCGGAGGCGGCTTCGACGGCGGCATACAGGCGGGCGTCTTCGCCTTCGTTGCGGCAGGGCCACATCCAGTTGGCGCTGAGCGAGACGCCGGCCAGGCGGTCGGTCAGGGGGGCAAAGACGATGTTTGTCAGCGCTTCGGCGACGGCCATCACCGATCCGGCGGCGGGGTCAATCAGCGCCACCTGCGGCGCATGACCGATGGCGGTGGCCATTCCCGCCTGTCCCCGGAAGTCCAGCGCCACGGCGCCCAAGTCGCTCAGGGGCAGTTGGAGTTCGCCCTGGCACTGCTGGCGGGCTACCCGTCCGGTGACGGAGCGGTCCACCTTGTTCGTCAGCCAGTCTTTGCAGGCGACGGCTTCGAGTTGGAGCACGTTTTCCAGGTAATGAGACAGCCGGGAGGCCTGGTAAACGACCGGGCGGCAGTTTTCCGTCACGGTATGGCCGGTTGTCACCGTGCGCGGCGGTTTACCGAACATGTATTCAAGCGGCAGGTCAACCGGTTTCGCGCCGTCGGCCTGTTCAAAAACGAGTTTCATGTCGCCCGTCGTTTCCCCGGCGACGTAGAGGGGAGCGCGTTCGCGTTCGGCGATGCGGCGGATGCGTTCGACGTCCTTTCCGGCCACCAGGAGTCCCATCCGTTCCTGGCTTTCGTTGCCGATGATTTCGCGGGCGGAAAGGGTGGGGTCTCCCACGGGCAGTTGGCTCATGTCGATATGCCCGCCGGTGGTTTCCACCAGTTCGGAGAGGCAGTTCAGGTGTCCGCCGGCGCCGTGGTCGTGGATGGAGACAACGGGGTTGTCGTCCGATTCGGCCAGGGCGCGGATGACGTTGGCGACGCGTTTCTGCATTTCGGGGTTCGCCCGCTGGACGGCATTCAGTTCGATGCCGCTGTCGTAGCGCCCCGTATCGACGGACGAGACGGCGCCGCCGCCCATGCCGATGCGGTAGTTGTCGCCACCGAGCAGGATCACCTTCTCGCCCGGCTTGGGGACGCCCTTCAGTGCGTCGCGCCGGTTGGCGTAGCCCACGCCCCCGGCCAGCATGATGACTTTGTCGTAGGCATATTTCTTTCCGTTTTCTTCGTGCTCGAACGTCAGGACGGAGCCGCAAACGAGCGGCTGTCCGAAGTGGTTGCCGAAGTCGGACGCCCCGTTCGAAGCCTTGATCAGTATCTGTTCGGGCGTTTGGTAGAGCCAGGGGCGCGGTTCGAGCCGCTTTTCCCACTCGCGTGCACCGCCGCTACGGGGATAGGAAGTCATATAGACGGCCGTTCCCGCGACGGGCAGCGAAGCCTTGCCGCCGCCCAGCCGGTCGCGTATCTCGCCGCCCGTGCCGGTGGCCGCGCCGTTGAACGGTTCGACGGTGGTGGGGAAATTGTGCGTTTCGGCTTTCAGCGACAGCACGGTTTGTATTTCCCTGACGCCATAGAAACCGGGACGGTCGCTTGCGAGGGGGGCGAACTGTTCGATGACAGGCCCTTCGTTGAAGGCAACATTGTCCTTGTAGGCCGATACCAGTTTGTTGGGGTTTTCCGCCGAAGTCTTCTTGATCAGGTCGAACAGCGAGTTTTCCTTCTCTTGGCCGTCGATGACGAACAGGCCGTTGAAAATCTTGTGCCGGCAGTGTTCCGAATTGACCTGGGAAAAGCCGAAGACCTCGCTGTCCGTCAGTTTGCGTCCGATCCGGCGGCTGACGCCGTTCAGGTAGGCCACCTCGTCGTCGCTCAGGGACAGGCCTTCCAG
>JAISOP010000322.1 GCA_031275525.1 Tannerella sp. | reverse complement strand
AGGTGTCGGGTTTTACACCTGTTAAGCGCCTAAACTCTTCCGGTTTATAATTTTTGATCTTCTCGTATCTCATTCAACAAAGGTACAGGTTTTTGTTTGGTTTCGCAAGAGGTCTAATGTTCTTTACTTCCACACCGAGGACATATCACGCCCTCTTTATCGCGATATTCCTTAAACTTTGTCCGGCAATTTGCTTCATCTCGGGTATTGCATTACAAAATCCAATATATTCATACCTCTTATTGTTTTTTGACTGCTAAGATATTCATTTGGGGATCAATAATGGAGGATATACACATTAAATAAATAGGACGTCGTAGAATGATTTACTGTTCAACCATGAAATGCAAGCGGTTTTGTAGATGGACATCGGCAATACCTGCATCTACGTCTAAATAGAGCAGTTCCATTTCGGGATAAAATTTCTTCAACCGTGTTTCAATCCCTTTGGCAACTACGTGATTGGCAATACATCCGAACGGTTGGAGGCAAACGACTTTACGGATGCCTTGCCGGGCATAACCGGCCACTTCCGCCGCAATCGTCCAGCCTTCGCCGAATTGGTTGGAAAGATGAAGAATGTCCGAAGCATAACGGGCTTTGACAAAAATGGATTCGTATGGCTGATAAAAACGGAACTCTTTCATCACGGCTTCCGCCTTTTGGATATGTTTATTCATTAACCCCCAAAAAGCAGGTCTCAGCAATTGTTCCGCCGGCGAACTTTTCTTGATGCCGTGTTCGGTATTCACCTGTGCGTTCACGAAATACTGCATGATGAAATCCATGACGGATGGCATCACCACTTCCATCTTCCGTTCGCGCAGCCATTCCGAGATATGCGCCTGTGCGAAAGAATTGTATTTGACAAATATCTCTCCGATGACGCCAATTTTCGTGAAGCTCTGCCTGACCGCCGGAACCGCATTGAAACCGGCCACCGCCTGCCTCAATAACCGGAACAAATGACCCGCGGGTTTGTTTTCCAGCGCTTCGCAGCCACATTCCATATACCGGTCGAAAAGTTGTTTCGCCTCGCCCTGCCTTTTTTCGCGAATCACGGTCGCCCCGAACATCTGCCGGAGGGCATCGCCGTAAAGAACGGCGTGTATGCCCTTATTCATCAACCGCAACCAAGGCAGACGAAATCCTTCCTGTTTGTTCTGGAACGTCTGTCCCACAGCGATGGCAATGACTGGAACCGCCGGGAAACCGGCTTGGACCAGTCCGTTTTTTATCTGGGAGATGTAATTGGTTGCGCGGCACTGTCCGCCGGTTTGCGTGATGGCCACCGCGACATTCGACAAATCGTATGCCCCCGATTGCAAGGCTTTGAGTATATCGCCCAAGACCAGTGTAGAAGGGTAACATACTTCATTATGTCCGTATTTCAGTCCGGTTTCGGCGGAAAGGCGGTCGGACGGAGGCAGATTCACCACATGATAACCGGACAGTTTTCCCAAAACAGGGATAAAGGGCGACAGGAAATCGGCAAACCAGGGGACGAGAATGGTCTTTTTCCGGTCATGCTTCGTGAACGAAGCCGAATGGGATGGACAGGGTGGCGGAGGAAGCATTTCCGTTGGCCGGCTCCGGAGCGATTCGACCAGCGAACGCAGCCGTAACCGGATCGCGCCCGGACTGGCTATCTCATCAATACGGATGACGGTCAGATGTTTGCCCGCCTTTTTCAGAATCGCGCCCGCTTCGTCCATGAAGAACGAATCAGGCCCACAGCCAAAGGAATTCAGTTGAATCATCTGCACATTCCGGGGCAGTCCGGCCACTTGCAGGGCCGTCTGGATCACCCGGTCCGGATAGGCCCATTGCGAAACAATACTCAACTGCCGGTATCCGTTTTCCGCTTCCTCGCGGAAGACGTCGTCGGTCAACACATCTACGCCGAGGTCAGACAGAATCTGCCCGGTTTTCTGGTGAATGAACGGGTCGGCATGATAGGGACGTCCGGCAACGACAAAAACCGTCCGGTTCTCCCGCAGCGCCTTCTTCAAGACTGCTTTCTGGCCGTCGATGAGTTGTCTTTTGGTATCTGCCCATACATTCAGGGCGGTACGGAAAGCGCTTTCGAAGGTTTGCCCCTCAACGCCCAAGCTTGCGAAATACAGCCGGCAGGTTTTCCGCAGCACCTCGTTGCCGTTGAATCCGATGACGGGCGTGTCGAACGGTATCCCGAACTTGCTTTCGGGGTCCATCGAACTGCGGATGACATCGGGATACCCGCTTACGACCGGACAGTTATATGAATCGGAAGCCTGTTCAAATTCTTTCCTTTCCTTGGGAACCAGCGGATAGAATAGACGGTCCACTTTTTGGCCGGCGAGCCACAGGATATGCCCGTGAACCAGTTTGGCAGGAAAGCAAATATTGTCCGACATGACACTCCCCGCCCCCTTCCGGTACAGGTCGAACGTCGATCCGGGCGATAAAACTACTTCGTAGCCGCAGGCTGTAAACAGGGCTTGCCAGAACGGGAAATTCTCAAACAGGTTCAGTACGCGCGGAATACCAATGCGTACGGCGCTCTTCCGGGGCGTGTACCGGAACAGGAGCCGGTTTTTCTCCTCAAACGCATGGAAGCCCCTGGTTTCCGCCGTCGATGAACTGCCGAATATTTTTTGGCATTTGTTCCCGGCATAACAGACGTTCCCGTTGCCGAACCGGAATTTGACCACGGAACAGCTATTCGTACATCCCTTGCACTGCAATTCCGACGTCCGTACTTCCCGGACCGCCGTCAAGGCGTTTTCACCCGCAAAGGAAGTAGCTTTGCCCGTCTTTTCCCACCGGCTGCGGGCATACAGCGCCGCACCGAAAGCGCCCATCAGTTCGGGACAGTCTGTTGCGCCTACGGACTTGCCGGACAGGAGTTCCAAGGCCCGGTACACGGCGTCGTTCCGGAACGTTCCTCCCTGCACAACAATGTGACTGCCCAGCGCCTGGAGGCCGGAAATCTTCAATACCTTGAACAGGCAATTCCGGACGGCCGAATAGGCCAGTCCGGCGGCAATATCGTCTATCTGTGCCCCGTCCCTGAGCGACTGCTTGACTTTTGAATTCATAAACACCGTACACCGCGAACCCAAATCGGACGGATGACGTGCCAAACAAGCCCTCCGGGAAAACTCCGGCAACGTCAGGTGCATGGTTGCCGCAAAATTCTGCAAGAAGGAACCGCATCCCGAGGAACAGGCCTCGTTTAATTCGATGTTGGAAATGACGCCCTGATGAATGAAGATGGATTTCATGTCCTGTCCACCGATGTCCAGCACGAACGATACCTGCGGGTCCACGAACTGTGCACCGGTAAGATGGGCCACCGTTTCCACGATGCCGTAATCCAAGTTCAGCGCCGAGCGTATCAGGTCTTCCCCGTAACCTGTGACGGCAGACGAGAGGAGGTTAATTGCTACGCCCCGCTCTTTCGCCTGCCGGTAAAAAGCGGCCAGCCCTTCCGTCACCTTCTTCAGCGAATGGCCTTCATTGTCCGAATAATAGTGATAGACCACGTGCTGCCGGTCGTCCGTGATCACCATTTTGGTCGTCGTCGAACCGGAGTCAATACCCAGGAAACACGACAGCCGTTTTGGGCTGCCCAGGGGTTCAAAGCGCACCTTTTTGACGGCCCTCCGCCGCTGCCATTCCTCATACGCCGCCTGGCTCTCGAACAGTGCGGGTAAACCTTTCTCGAGCCGGACCGGTGCGGCCTGAACCGCCCGCAATAATTCCTCTATCGTGACCATTTTCGCCGGGGGACGGGTCTGCAAGGCGGCGCCCCAGGCCGGAAAACAGGCGCTGTTCTCCGGCAGCAGCCAATCATTCAAGTCCGATGGTGTATCATTCAAATGCAACTCTTTGCAGAAGGCCTCGCGCAGGGCGGGAAGATACGACAAAGGCCCGCCGGTAAACAGTACCGGGGGGACGATGTCGCATCCGTGCGCCAGCGTTGTTATACTCTGCATCGCCACGGCATGAAAAGTGGACGCGGCAATGTCGGACACCGGAATATGGCAGCTGATCAGGTTTTGGATGTCCGTTTTGGCAAATACGCCGCAACGGGAGGCCACCGGGTATATCTTCGTATGCCCGGCCGCCGCCCGGCCAAACGCTTCCACCGGGATATTCAGCAGCGAGGCCATCTGGTCGATAAACGCGCCCGTACCTCCCGCACAACTGCCGTTCATCCGTATATCCGGATGCCCGTTGCCGGTGAAAAGCACGATTTTCGCATCCTCGCCCCCCAAAACAATCAGGGTACGCACTTGGGGAAAGCGTTTTCGTACCAACTCGACCGAAGCCACCACTTCCTGTACGAAAGGAATACCCGTTCGTTCCGCAATGCCGATCCCGGCCGACCCCGTTATCCTGGCGGCAAACTCCGAACCGGGAAACCTCTGCCCCACAAGCCGTAATTCTTCTTCAAACACTTGCCGGATATTTGCCTGATGCCGGCGGTAGGATTTATATACGATTTCGCCGGCGGCATCCAAAACGACCACTTTCAGGGTGGTCGAACCGGCGTCAATGCCTATGCGCAGGCCTTCATTCTCTCTTTCCATCGTTGTCTTAACTAT
>JAISOP010000279.1 GCA_031275525.1 Tannerella sp. | reverse complement strand
GCAAAGAGGGCCAAGTCGCGCTCGTTGCACCAGTCGGACACGACCGGGTAATACTCCTTGTGGTTGAAGATTTCGATGCCGTGCAGCCAGCCTCTTTGGTGTGCATCCTCGTGTTCCGGGGTGAACCTCAGCGGCGCTCCCGGTTCGATGCCCCCGCTCCCGGGCGCTTCCCAGCCGGGATGGTTCCAGAGCAGGAAGGCGCCCTGTCCGGCGGCTACCTCGAGCATCTTCCTCCAGTCGTCCACTACGGCGGCTACGGGGTTGACGTCCTGTACGAAAAGGGCATTGAAATGTCCCGGCGCCATGGTGGATTTCGTGATCTCGGCGCCCCGGACCAGCAACAGGTTTTGTTTCTCCGCTTCCGGCTGGGCAATCTCATACCAGAGGTTGTAGTTGCCGGCCTGTTCCCGGTTCAGCGGCCACTTCCCGGTTTGGCTGAAGAAGGGGCGGACTTCGATGTGATCGGTGATGGAGATCACGTCCAGCCCGTTTTGTACGGCTTCGGCCACGCGGTTGGCCGGCATCACGCGGCCGTCGGAAAAGAGCGTATGGATGTGGAAATCTCCTTTGAGTGTCTTGAAGCCGTCCACGTCCGGGATCACGATCTGCCGCGGCGGAAGGTTCGGCGCACCGATATAGCTCATGTTCACGGTGTATGTATCCCTTGCGGGGGCGGCCGGCGGAGTCGCTTGCGGGGTTTCTTCCCTTGCCTGCGTGCGGGACAGGGGCGCCCAGAGGGCGGCTGTTCCGGCGAATGCGGAACGTTTTAAAAATTCTCTGCGATTACTCATGTGATTGAATTATTAATGGGTTATTGAATCTTTGAATTTCATGACTCGCGCCTTGTAGAGGCGGAGGTGTGGGAGGGTCAGCGTCCGATCCGGGCGCCTGAGATAGATGTGGTGCGTCCACCAACTTTCTTCCGCCCGGGTATAAACCAGATGGCCGGAGGCTTCGTCGTAATACACCGACTTGACCTCCGGGACGTCCTGCAAAGGCTCGAAGGGTGTGAAACGCTCCTGCGCAAGGTCAAAGCGGTAAACGCCGCGGGAGGCCGTCACCAGGAGGCCGTCCTTGGAAAGGCGCACGAGGTCGTGTCCGCCGTCCTCCGGCAACTTCCACACCCGTTCCGCCTGCCATGCCGTCTGCGCCCCCTCCCCCTTTTCCGGGGAATAGGCCCGTAGCTCGTCAAACCCGAGGGCATACAGCAGCTTGCGTTCCGGGAGCCAGACCACGCCGTGTCCCGAATACAGGCTGTCCTCCGACAAAACCCGGTCCGGATGGCCCGCGTCATACATCCGGAGGCTGTTCCCTCCTTCGGCCACGGAAAGGGCGACGGCCACCCGGTTGCCCGGCAGCCACTCCGCCGAATGGGCATTGGGCGTATGCGCATAGAAGAGGCATTCCTTCGTCTCCCTGTCCAGCATCACCACCGCGGCGCCTCCCGTGATCAGGATTTTACGGTTCCCGTCCACCGGCTTGCAGTCATTCACCGGCGGCAAATACCCCAGATAGCTCTCCGGGATTTGCGACGCCAGGTCCGACACCTGCCACTCCCAGACCCTATCGGCCTGTTCGCCCCCGGAGGCTGCCGGGTCCAAGGCAAGCACCCGATCCTCCCCGCAAACGAAAATCCATTCTCCGCCTTCCTCTCCCCCGCAGCCCCCTGCACAACAAAGGGCGGACAGGCCCGTCACAAGCTTGAAGACACCTTTCAGGCCTTCCTTCAGGCTTTCCTTTATCTCTCTATACGATTTCATATTTTATGGTAATTATATTTCCCGCAAATGTATAAATATATTCCGGAAGGAGGTGGTGGCAAAGGCAAAGCGGTTTCTTTTGGGGGGGGGGAGGGAAAAAAAAGGAAGCTGCCTTGGGGTAGCTTCCCGGAGGTGATCCACCTGGGGCTCGAACCCAGGACCCCATCCTTAAAAGGGATGTGCTCTACCTGCTGAGCTAGTGAATCAACCAAGTTTGATTGTACAAATGCGAGTGCAAAGGTATAACTTTTTTCCACAAAAACAATTTGCCCTGCGTCTTTTTTCTTTTTCCTGCTCCCGGAGGGCGTTTTGCTGCGTTCCGGGGAGGGCGGTTCCGGAAATTATCCTGTACATTTGCCAACTAATTGGATCAACTTGAATGGATGTAACGATGAAGAAGGTTTATTTGCCGCGCACTTATGCGGGCTATGGTTGGATGGCGGCTATTTGGTGCCTGTCGGTTCTCGGTTTGCCGCTGCGGACGCCGGCGCAGTCTCCGTTGCCGGCGCCGCTGAAACGTTTCCTTGAAAAACCGGCGTTAAAGGGCGCTTCCGTGTCCTTGATGGTGAAGGAAACGGCCGGGGGGCGGGAGCTTTACCGCTTTGATGCCGACAGGGAGTTGACGCCGGCCTCGGTGCTGAAAACGGTTACGACGGCTTCGGCGCTGGCCCTCTTGGGCGAGGATTTCCGTTATGAAACGTCTCTGCTCTACGACGGCGAGATTCGTGACGGGGTGTTGGACGGGAATCTGTATGTGTACGGAACGGGCGACCCGACCCTCAATTCCTCCGAACTGCACGCGGTAAAGGATAGCCTGCCGGCCCTGTGGACGGCGGCTGTGAAAACGGCCGGCATACGTAAAATCACCGGTTGCGTGGTGGCCGACGAAAGCATCTTTGATACCGAAGGCGTCTCCATGAAATGGATGCGGGAAGATATGGGGAGTTACTACGGGGCAGGAAGTTATGGCCTGAATATCTTCGACAACCAGTATGCGCTTTACCTGGAGACGGAGGGGGCCGGCGCCACCCCCTCCATTTCCCGCTGTGAGCCGGCCATGCCCTTGCTGGTGTTCCACAACTACCTGAAAACGGCGCCCGTATCGACAGATAGTTGCTACATCACCGGGTTTCCTTTTTCCAACGAGCGCTATTTGTATGGCGTTGTACCGGCGCGGCACAGCCGTATCAAACTCAAGGGCGATATCCCCGACCCCAGCCTGTTCGTGGCGCATTATTTCAACCGCTACCTGGTAAGGAACGGTATCGAAGTCCAAGGGGAGCCATCCTGCTACCGTATCCTGTCGGCATCCGGCCGGTGGCCGTCCGTGGCGCGGAAAACACTGGTTACGACTTATTCCCCGGCCTTGAAGGACCTCCTCCGTATCACGCATTTTGCCAGCCAGAACCTCTATGCGGACGCGCTGCTGAAAACCCTCGGAGGGCAATACCTGCCGGAGTCGCAGGAGGTACTTTCTTCTTTTGAAAAAGGGGTTCGGGTGATCGGGAACTACTGGCGCCAGAGGGGGCTGAACACGGCCTCGCTGTGGATGTATGACGGTAGCGGGCTGGCGTCGAGTAACAAGGTAACCGCCCGGTTTCTATGTGACTTGTATGTCTTCATGGCCACTCGCCCGGAGTTTTCGGACACCTATCTCAGGTCGCTGCCCCAGGCCGGCGTGGAAGGTACGGTTCGGACGATGCTCAAAGGGTCGGCATTAGAGGGAAAGGCCCGCCTGAAAAGCGGAAGCATGAGCCGCGTCCGGTGCTATGGGGGCTACGTCCTCAAGGACGGAAAACAATATGCCGTAGCCATTTTAATCAACCAGTTTTCAGGTAAAAACAGCCTGATGAGGGCCGATGTGGAAGAGTTGCTTTTATCCCTGTTCTGAGGCCCCGGAAACTGCAACGACAACGGTTGCGCATGAGGATACGGCAGCAGGCGCGACAGGCGTGGCCTTGATTTTTATAGCACGCGCTTGGCCAAGCCGGGTTTTTCATGTAATTTTGTGCCTGTAAATGGAATAAAGTCTATGAATAATCGGTGTATATATATAACTGTTTTGTGTATAGGGCTGGCCGGCGCAAGCCTGGCGCAGTCGCCCGCATCCGTAACGCCGGAAAAGGCGAACGACTTCACCTATACGCTGGCCTCCGGCAAGCAGGGAACGCTCTACGCGCTTGGCAGTGAATGGACACTGCTTTATTTCTACGACCCAACGTGCGAAGACTGTCATGCGCTCATGGAGCGGCTGAATGCCTCGGAAACGCTCAACCGGCTCATGGAGGAAAAACGCATCCGGGTGTTGGCCGTATATCCGGAAGAGGATACCGCCGTGTGGCTGGAACAGGCGGAACAAGTACCGCAAGCATGGATCAACGGCTACGACCCAGGCGCCGTCATCCACACGGAAGGACTTTACCGGATGACCTCCCTGCCGGCGCTCTATCTGCTGGACAGGGATAAGAACATCCGCCTGAAGACGGCTTCGGCAGACGAAGTGGAAAAGGAATTGAAACATATCGGTAATAAATAGGGGGGGTATTAGCTTTGGATAAGAGAGTTCATTTAAGAGTACAGGGATTGACCAACAGCCAGGTACAGTCGGGCGCCTACGCGCTGATCCTGGCCGAAGACGGGCCGCGACGGTTGCCCGTGATTGTAGGCGTTGCGGAAGCGCAGTCAATCGCCATTGCACTGGAGGGGCTGCAACCGATGCGTCCCCTGACGCACGATTTGTTCATACACTTCGCCGAGGCCTTCAGCATCGAACTGGTGGAAGTCTTTATCTACAAATTCAAAGAGGGCGTGTATTATTCCAAACTGTTCTTCTCGAACGGGAAACACGAACGGCGGATTGATGCGCGTACGTCGGATGCCGTAGCCGTGGCGCTACGTGCGGGATGCGAAATCTATACCTTGGAATCCATCATGCAGAAATGCGGCATCGTGATAGAAGAAACGCCGGAGGACGAGGAAGAAAAGGCCGGGGAAAAAGAGAATCCCGGCCCGGCGGACGACCGGGGAAAACTGACGGAAGGGTTGCGTATCATGCAGAGAAACGAAATTGAAGAACGCATGGAACAGGCAATCCGGGAAGAGAACTACGAATTTGCCAAACTATGCAGCGAGGAACTGCAACGCCGTGGGAGGGAGGAGAAAGCCTGAACCGATGTCGCTTTTTTACGCACCGGAGATAGTTGCCCGGCAGGTACTGCCCGAAGACGAAGCGGTACATGCGTTGCGGGTATTGCGCCTGCACGCAGGCAGCGAAATCACACTGACCGACGGAAAAGGTTTTTTTTATCTGGCAACGATCCGGCACGCTCATCCCAAACAGTGTGAAGTGACGTTGCTGAAACGCTGGCAGCCCGCTCCGCCGGCCGCTTTCCAAATACACATGGCCGTGGCGCCGACGAAACATACAGACCGAATGGAATGGTTGATTGAAAAAGTGACGGAAATTGGGATTCACGCCGTCACGCTGCTGAATTGCCGTTTCTCCGAGCGGCGCGAAATGAAAACCGTCCGCCTGCAGAAAGTCGCGGTCAGCGCCATGAAACAGTCGCAGCAGGCGTTCCTGCCCCAACTGACGGGGATGACACCTTTCCCGGCATTTGCCGGCCAACCGTTCGACGGACGCAAATTCATCGCCTGCTGCGAACGGAAGGGCATGGACCGCCCACTTTTAAATCAGCTTTATCGTGCCGGCGAACATGCGTTGATCCTCATCGGGCCGGAAGGGGATTTCAGTCCGGAGGAAGTCACCCTGGCCCTGGCATCGGGTTTCACGCCGGTGTCGTTAGGCCCCCACCGCCTGCGTACCGAAACGGCTGCACTGGTCGCCTGCCATACGATTCATGTATTGAACGGAGGAAATGAGATTCATGGACTTGTTCCGGGAGCAGAGGCTCAACCGGCGCCAAGTACGGATACTCCTTGAGCCTTTCATGTTCGTCCAAGTCCGACCTTTCTTTAGAGGTTCCCTAAATTTTGCCATACCGGGGGATATTCAAAAGTTTTCTATACTTTTGCAGGTATAAGAAAGATATGTTATTCAATTTATTGTTCTGATATGGAATCGTCTGAAGTTTATTTTACGAATCTGCGCACTAGTCCGTCCGCCAACCTGCTTGTCAAGATGGAACGCCTGGTAAAGCGGGCAGGCATTGAGAAAATTGATTTCAACAATCAGTATGTCGCGATAAAGATTCATTTCGGCGAACCCGGAAACCTGGCATTTATCCGTCCGAATTATGCGGCCCGGCTTGCGACGCTGCTATGCAAGTTGGAGGCAAAACCTTTCCTGACGGATAGTAATACGCTCTATTCCGGAGGCCGTTCCAATGCGGTTGACCACCTGCAATGCGCCATGGAAAACGGCTTCAACCCGATTTCAGCCAAGTGCAACGTCATCATTGCCGACGGCCTGAAGGGTACCTGCTACCGCGAAGTGCCGCTGGAGGGCGAATACTGCCGGGCGCCCAAAATCGGGACTGCCGTCGCGGATGCGGACATCGTGATCAGCATGAATCATTTCAAGGGACATGAACAGAGCGGTTTCGGCGGAGCGCTGAAGAATCTCGGCATGGGATCGGCCAGCGTAGCCGGGAAACTGGAACTGCACTCGTCGTCGCAGCCGGTTATCGACCGCGAATCGTGCACCGGATGCGGCGTCTGCGTGAAATACTGTGCCCACGGCGCCATCCGCCTC
>JAISOP010000260.1 GCA_031275525.1 Tannerella sp. | reverse complement strand
AGGAGGATTTGTTTGCCGTCGGTCAGTGCGACGGGCCGTCCGATGGGTATTTTCTTTCCCTCCGTTTTGTCTTCCAGGTCGGGCAGACGCTGGTTGATTAAAAGCCATTGGTTGTGATGGAAAACAAAGTAAGCTACCGGTTTTCGCTGCTCGTCCGTCAGTTTTTCGTTGGGGGAAATATTCCGGTTCACATGCCAGAGGTAAAGATATTGGTTATGGTGAACCATCAGCCGGCGGTCGTCGGGCGTGAAGGTACCGGCCCGCCGGGAGGAATAGAGGTTCAGTACCGGCAAGGTGCCCCGGTATTCCGTGCCGCAAAACGGACACCGGGGTCTCGTCGTGTTGTCGAACACAAACCACCGGTAACGGCATTGCGGGTTTTGGCAGGGTTGCATCAAATCGACCGTCTTCAACAGGGCGTCTTCCCACTCTCCGGCGGTGGGTCGGATTTCCGGACGGTGCAGGCAGTCGATGAAAGCCCGGTCGAACATTTTTTTCAGGTAAGGCCCGCAGACGGTGTACGGGATTTTAGCAGGGTCGGCCTGCGGCAACTGCGAGGGTTGCAGGTCTTTTACTTTCACGCGGTTGGACACATCGGCGGAATGTTCGATGAACAGCGCCTTCAGGCCCATGGACAGCTCTTCGTCTTTGGCCGGGTCCAGGTCGTGCACTTTCCCGCCGCGCAACGGATGACGGTACAGCAGATACATATATATCATCACCGCCAGCGCATGTTTGTCGGTCGCAATACTCGGCAGTTTGCGTGCCGGGTCGTTTTTGCCGAGGTGTTTGGTGGCAATGACTTCGGGCGCAATAAAATCGGGCGTACCCAGCACGTCCGGCGGATATTTCCCGGGGACGACCAGTCCGTCGATATCTATAATCGCGGCCCGTCCGGAAGTCGGGTCTATCAGCACATTTTTGTACGACAGGTCCGAATGGGCCAGCCCGGCCGCATGTAGCCGCCTCACCGCACGGCTGATACGGATACATATCTGGAAATATTTAAACCAGTCGCCTTTCTCTTCCGGCGCCAGGAAGCGGTTCTGGTTCTTGGCGGAAGCAAACCATTTGCCTTCTTTCTATTTGCCTTTGATGCCCAGGAAATCATTGTTTACCGAACCGGTGGAAAAGAAAAAATGCCCGGGATAGGTGGGGCAGACCAGCCCTAATTTCCCTTTGTGTTCCAGGATGCCGGTCGGCCAGCAGTATAGATCTTTCCAGTATTCGCCGCCCTGCCGGTTGAATATCCGTTCCTTATAGGTGGTTGTGATGTTTTCCAGGCGGTCTTTGGCGTTGAAATCCTGTTTGTCCCTGAAAAATGCCACGACATACGACCTGTCCGGACTGAAATAGACGTCTTTCATGCCGCCCGCCCCGATGATTTCATCCACAAATGCGACCGGGGAGCCGTCGGTTGTCGTCAGTTTGACTATGTTTGCCATGATCCGTCCGCTTTAAAACAGGATGGCGACGGTTCGGTCGTCATGATTGCCGCGTGACCAGAAATTCAACCATTCCAGCAACCCTTCGGCAGCCTCTTCGCCGCCGGACGCGAAGTCAACCCGGGCTTGGTCTTCGTTCTTGCCGTGGAGGTCGTCCCACAAGGCGTGCCACTTTTCGATCCGGTGCAGGTTCGCATCCGTTTCAAATTTGGGGTCGGTGACGCCGTCGGTCATCAATACCAGCGCCGTAAAATCGGGATACGTGTCGAAACGCAACCTGCGGTAGATTTCGGCAGCCTGCATGATTTCCGGCATGGTGAGGAAACGCGTCTGCCCGGCAAATTCCCCGCCGTCGGGTTCGCCCATGACTTTCAGGAACGGCGGCTCCGTGCGATATACGCCGATCCCTCCGTCGCCCACCCAGAAAGCGCCGATAAACCACCCGAACTCGAACCTTTTACAGACGGCCAGCAGCAGCGTCGTCGCATAGTCCTTCACGGCACAGCCCTTCAGGGCGGCTTCCTTTTCGACGGATTTGCTGGCTTTAAAGGCCGCGTTGCCGATGATGCCGTACAGTATCTTCCCCACTTCGTTCCGGTTTTCCTGCGATTTTTCCTTTTCAAAAACGGCAATGGCCTCTTCAAACCGGTCTTTCTGTTCGGGAATCAGCGTTTGGCAGACTTCGACGACCGTTTGGCAGGCCAGTTGCGCACCCCGTCTGGAATAGTTGGCCGAGCCGGCGCCGTCGGCTACGACCATTGTACACCATCCGGTCGATTCGTCGAAATGCAGGGCGAAGTCGTCGTCGCGCGGTCTGCCTTCATGGGCGTGCGAGCGTCCGCGCCGGCTGGCGGCTATCATCTCCCGGCGCT
Organism: Tannerella sp.; assembly: GCA_031275525.1. Taxonomy (GTDB): domain Bacteria; phylum Bacteroidota; class Bacteroidia; order Bacteroidales; family Tannerellaceae; genus Tannerella. The sequence continues at coordinate 7,589 of JAISOP010000260.1, read as the reverse complement.
TTTCGCCCTCGCCCTCGGCCCCGACTTTCACGAACGCCCGGTCTTCGTCCGGTTTGTAATACTCCACCTCCGGCGAGGTCGGGATATGATTCCACAGCGAACGCGGGTCGGGATTGATAATGATTGTTACCTCCTTCCGAATCGGCGGTTTTCCTTCCACACCGTCTTTGCGTTTGCACAGCAGCGTGATTTTATAGTCGCCCGCCCGGGAGGGGACGCCCCTGATTTGCTTCTGCTCCGCGTCATACGCCAGTCCGAGCGCTTCCGGCGCTTCAAAACAAACCTCGGCAATTTCCGGCAGCAGGGTTTCCGCATCGAACGGAACGGTGTACGGATGGTTCACCTTTCCGTTAGGGAACGAAATGTGCCGGCCTTTTACCTGTGCCGCAAAAGCCTCGTCGCGCGCCTTTTCCCTGGCTGCGTCGTCAGGTAAAGCAGTTCCTGTGATCATTGATTTTTCGGTTGGGAGGGTCATTACCCTTTGGTTCTGTTTACGTCGAAGCCGCCTCCGGCACTGTATTCCGCCCGGTTGCCGCACCAGGGGCAGGTACTGATTTTTTCCGTCCCCACACAGTGTATTTTGCCGCAGGTTTCGTCGAATGCCAGTCCGTACTGGTTGCCGCAACAGGGACACACCGGGCCGCCGATCAGCTGGCCGGTGTTGATTTTCCGGGCGGCGGTCTCTTCGTCGGACAGTTCGTAGTAGGAATCGTCCACCTTGAACGCCCCGACCAGTTGGTACCTGAGACCAATGTCCCCTTTCGCATCCATATATACGTTTTTCCGGTATTTGATCACGTAGGGGCGTTTTGTGTTCTGGCATTTGGCGGCCAATACCACAAAGTTATCGTCCGTCACGGGCTGGTCATCCTGCTTGGAGAGGTCAATTCTGGCTAAGGTGCGGTCATCCAGCCCGGCCAGTTCGAAGCCGGTCGAACTGTTTTTGACGCTCAGGCTGCTTGTTTTGATGGAGTCCGTCACCCACTTGAAAAACTGCATATAGGCGTTCGTATCCGTGTTGTTGAAATACAGGACATTTTCGGTCAGTTGGCCGAGTATCCGGTTATCCGTGCCGTCGCCAAACGACACCGCCACCAGATTGGCCGTCCGTTGCCAGTTCCGTTTCCATTCGGCGATGGCCGCCTTCAGGTCGCTCGGACTGTCGGTCGGAACGCCGTCCGTGAACAGAAAAACGATCGGCTTCCAATCGCCTTTCTGTTCGAGGGTCGTCCGCACGAAGTTCTTCCGCAGTTCGTACATCAGGTGTCCCAAGCCTTTACTCAGGGACGTTCCGCTGCCCACGGGGAACTTGGGTGGATAAAAACTGATTATTTCCTGCAACGGAACAAGAGTTTTGGGCTGGCCGGCAAACGCAATCACGGATATCCACACGGTTTCCAGCGTATAGGGGTCTGTGCGTAAACCTTTGATTATGGATGCCATTCCGTCCTGCACCCGCTCAATGGGTTCGCCGACCATGGATTCGGAAACGTCAATCAGGAAAAATACCGGCAATCGTCTCATGTTCCCGCTGACACTTAATAATTGACCGTATTGATATATACTTTGGCCGGGCCTTGGATTTGATACATGCTCAGGCCTTCTCCTCCGAGGAGTCCCTTTCCCGAGAAATTGGCCGAGAGTTGGCTTTGAGCGGCGGCATCTATGCACAGGAAACTCTTTTCGTCCACAAAGACCTTATCGCCGTAAGGTACATCCAGACAGACGGCCGTGCCCATGGAATCCAGGAACACGGTTCCCCGGCCGCTTATCTTCTGCATGATCAGTCCCGTTCCGCCGATAAGCGACGAGAGGTTCAGCGAAAAATCAATGTCCACATCTCCGGACGAGGCCACGTAAAATCCCTTGCGGCAAACGACGCCGGCGGGAAAGGCGGCCAGGTCAACCGGCAGGATGCCCATTTTGCCGGCCACCATCAGTTTCCGGTTGCCGGCGGTGTTGTTAACCAGCTCCACAAGAAACATGCTTTCGCCCGAAAGCGTCCGTTTCAGCAGCCCGCCGATTCCTTTGTTTATCATTTTGACCTTTTTGTCAATACCGCCTTCATGATAGATGATGGCGCCTCTGCCGCAGTAAAATTTTTCGGCTGCGCCCAGTTCTACTTCCAGACTCTTCAAGTCATATCCGATTATCTTGCAATTCATAATTTGATGTTATTTAAATGTTTTCGTTATTCCGATTGAAGGATTCCCAGGTCGTAACGACCGGGTGATCCTGCAGAAACCGGGTGTCGAGTTCCTGCATAGTGTCCTGCGTGATGTCCTTCCCTTTGAAAGCGGTGTGCAGTGAACGGGCCGTATGGACCACCCCTCCGGGGAACTCCCACCAGCCAAGGAAAAAACTCGTCAGGAAATAGCGCCAGCCATATTTGATGGCGTGTTCTTCCGGATGGAGGAAATAAACGCCGGAGGTCCGGTGAAACGATACCAGGATGATGGATATACACCAGGTAAAGTACACAAACCTGCCTCCACGGGCCACCTCCCGGCGTATCTCCTCGACCGAAAGGCCCTCAATACCTCTTACCATAATTATTAGTCTGATTTTATACCGAAACGAATCCTGTTTTTACGGGTCAGATCACCGTATGTACTTCGGGCGGCGGGGGCGGCAACGGCAACTCGTCGGCTGCTCCGATGCTCCGGTTTCCCGCGCTGACCGAACTCGATACCCATTTGAAGAACTGCCGGAAGGTGGCCCCGTCGGCGGTCTCCAGGTTCACGATCTTGTCCGTAAACTGCTTGACGTTTTCGTCGTTGATTTTGCCGCCCACCAGACAGACGACAATGCTGCCGAAGTTTCTCCGTTTCACTTCCTCTACCGCCTGCCGAAACAGCTGCGCGTCGGAAACCCGTCCGTCGCACATGATAAAGAGCAGGGGCATCCAGTCGCCTTTGCGTTCGGGCGTGCTGGCCACCACCTCCGCATCCGCTTTCCGGCACACAAACTCCAGCGCCTCGCCCAGGTGCGTGCCTGCCGCCACGGGCTGGGCGAGGGGCGGTATCTGCACGTTTTCCAGTTCGGTGAGCGGCAGCGCCTGTTCGGGTGAACGGTTGAAGGTGATGATGCTTAAATGTACAGACTCCAGCGCGAAGGGGTCTTGCCGCAAAGAGGCTACCATAGTTTCCAGTCCGGTTTTGATGGCCTCGATGGGTTCGCCGCGCATGGCGCCGGAGGTCTGTATCAGGATATATACGGGCAGGCGTCTCATGTCATACGACGATATTGACTTCGGGCGGGGGTGGGGGCAACTCGCTCAGCCCGCCCACTTCGGCGCCGCCGGCTTCCACTTTCTGGCTGCCGGTGCTGACCGAGGCGGAGACCCATTTGAAGAATGCTTTGATGGTGGCGCTGTCGGCTGTGTCCAGCTGTACCACCGATTCCGTGATTTGCTGCAACACGCGGACGTCGGCGCCTTGACCGGTGGCGCAGGCCACAATCATGCCGGTTTTGCGTTTCTGAAGCTCGCCCAGGCCCTTTTGCCAGTTGTCGGTCGGAGCGCCGTCCGTCATGATGAACACCAGCGGTTTCCAGTCGCCTTTGACTTCGGCGGTGGTTTTGGCCACTTCCGCATCCATCCGTCCGGCCAGCAGCGAGAGGGCTTCCCCCAGCGCCGTTGCTCCGGAAGCGTGGATGTCAGGCATCTGGAACATGGACAGCTCGGTGAGCGGTACGATCTGCTTGGCCGAGCTGTCGAAGGTGATGACGCTCAGAAAGGCCGTTTCCAGCGCGTAGGGGTCTTGCCGCAGGGTGGAAACCAGCACTTGCACGCCGTTCTTTACGGCCTCGATCGGCTCTCCCGACATGGAACCGGAGGTGTCCAGCAGCAAATAAACAGGTAATCGTCTCATAGCGCCGGATTATTTTGCGTACGACTGGGCGATTCGCCGGATGGTTTCTCCGAGGAACCGGTCTTCGAAGGCGTCGCCGATGGCGTTGAATTTCCATTCGCCGCCTCTTTTGTACAGTTTCCCCATAATCAGCGCCCGCTTGTTGGCATACTGCGGTTCTGCGGCCACGTTGTAGGAGGCCAGTACGGTGTTTACCTGCTTGGGCGTGCCTTCGTAGATGCGGATTTTGGCGTAGGGGATTTGTGAGAAATCCTCCTCTCCCACGTTGTTGAGGAAAAAGAAGATTTGCTCCACCCGGCTGCTCAGCCGCGTCAGATCGACCGTAATGATCTCGTTGTCCAGGCCGTCGTCGCCGCCGCTGTCGCCCTCCAGGTCGTCGCCGGAATGATGCAGTGCGGCGTCGGAGGTATCCAGTTTGCCGGGCGGCAGACCGTACCGGCCCAGCAGTTCCACCTTGTAGAGGGGGGAGTAGATATGGTCGCAGATGCCGCCGTTGGCGTCCGTCAGTACGCAACTCAAATCCAGGTCCACCTCTGTGGTTTTGGTCACCAATTTCCGGCCCAATCCCAGGAAGCCGGTCGACTCGGCGCTTTGATACTCGATGCCGCCCCAGTTCACGCCTACGCAGAAGTTGGTTAACTTGTCTCCGGTGCTTTTTTCAAGGTTGAATCGTTCCCCTTTTTCCAGTTTTTTTCCTAAGTCTATTGCCATGACTCTCTTATTTTAGTGTAATCTATCCGGGTTGGTTTCATCAGGCGTATTTATCTACAAAATACTGAAGTCCGCCTTTGTAGCCGATACCCATTGCTTCAAACTTCCATTCGGTTCCCTTCCTGTAGAGGCGTCCGAACTCCACGGCTGTTTCGATCGAGAAGTCTTCGTCCAGGTCATAGCGGGCGATTTCCTCGTTGTTTCGTGCGTTGTAGATCCGGATGAAGGAGTTGCGTATCTGTCCGAAATTCTGTTTCCGCGCTTCACAGTCGTGAATGGTTACGGTAAAAATGATTTCCTGTACCTGGGGATCTACCTTGTCCAGATCGACGGAGAGGGTTTCGTCGTCGCCGCCGCTACTGCCGCCGGTGGTGTCGTCGCCGGAGGATTCCACGGCTTCGTCCGGCGATTGGGGGTTGTTGTAGAACACAAAAAAGTCGTCGCCGGGTAATTTCCGGTTGCTGCCTACCATAAATGCACATGCGTCCAGGTCGAAATCCGACCCCGTTCCCTGGTTCGGGTCCCATCCCAGTGCTACGTTTACTTTCGACAGCCCGATCTCGATCCGCTGTCCTTTTGTCAAGTTAATTGCCATATCTCTCGGTTTTTTAGTTAATAAATTCAGTTTCGACACATGCACCCGTTTTTCCTTGTATCTGTTCATGTGTCCGTTTCGTATGCATGTTTTATTATATGCGTGGCAAATGTATGGTTTTTTTTTTGTATGGCGCCTGTTTCTGTGATTTTTTTCAAAAAAAGCGACAGGAGGGTTGCCATTCCCGCGAGTTGGCCCTTCAGGGTGGGTCGAGCCGGCGGCTGCAGTATGCGCGGACGGCCTGCCGGTTTCCCGATAGAAGCTGTCCGGTGTATCCCCGTATCCTCACAGATGGTTGGTGGGCGGCTGGCTTTTCGCTTTTCGTTGCGTGCATATATGCTTTCCGAACGGGGGCGCGTATGTGAGATAGCCTAAATCACGTGTGTGAGATAGGCTATCTCCCACGTGTGAGATAGGCTATCTCCCACATGTGAGATAGGCTAAATCACACGTGCGGGTAGCCGGTGCATCAGGTTTCTGTTTACTGCGAAATACAGGTGAAGGCCTGTTCGGAGCGGACGGTACGCGGGATTTTAAGTTTCGTCCCGCCATGCTTGACGGGCGATTGGGTGACTATTTCGATAAAATAGTCGTCTTCGGGCAGGTTGGGGGGGATGAGGACGACGAGGGTGCGCGGTTCGTTGACGGCAAAGGTGGTGGCGCGTAAGGGCGGCGCCTGTCCGTTGGCGGGGATGAACCGGAGGCCGACGGCTGCGATGTGGGACGGCTGGTTGTCGTGCAGGATTTTAAGCCCCGTGCCGTGGATGCGGAAGAGGCCGCCGGGCGTCAGTTCGTCGTCCTTTCCGGTGGCCTCGTTGAGGAAGGTGAACATGTGTCCACAGGTCTCGTCGATGCCTTTGAAGTGGATGTTCACGTGTTCGCCGATGTATCGTCTGAAGGCGGGCGAGGCGTTCATGCGCGGGGTGGGCAGGAGGCCGGGCGGGAGGGCGGTTTCATGGCCGTCGTAGGCGCCCGGGACGCTGATGCGGGTGTGGAAGAGGGGGTTTTTGATCTCGTAGCCGTCGGCCACGAGGTAGGCGCAGAGGTTGCAGTAGCTCTCCACATTGCGGATCATCTCTTCCGGGTTGACGGTTTCACCGTAGAGGCTGGCCTTGGCTGCCACTTCGCTGATGTCCAAGCCGGGGAGCACCTCCGGTCGAGCTATGTATTTCTTCTTGGCTCCGGGCAGGGTGTTTGCCTCAAACCATACGCCCACGTGATGTATCACGTCTTTCAGTTTCTTGATTGTCTCCATATATAAAAGGGATTCAAAGATTCCATGTATTCAAAAGTTTAATCTATCTACGCTCTATTCGCTGTTCATTCTCTATGCTAAACGGATGCAAAGATGCAATATATTCAAAGATTCCATGTATTCAAAGATTCAATGAAGCTACGCTCTATTGCTATTCATTCTCCATTCTCCATTCTTAATACTCCATTCCTCATTAACCACTCCTGTGTAACAAAGTCATCATAGTGGTTAGTGGTTAGTGGTTAGTGGTTAGTGATAAGTGGGCGTTTTTCACTAACCACTAATCACTAACCGCTAACCACTAATATTTTGGCGCCTTCCCTTCGCTGCTTAACGGCTCACCGCCCGAGGCCGCCAGGCCTTTTTCGGCAGGCTGTATTTAGCGGTTAGTGGTGAGTGGTGAGTGGTGAGTGAAAATTCGCCCACTAACCACTAACCACTAACCACTAACCGCTAATATTCATTCTCAATTCTCCATTCTCAATTCTCCCTGTGGAGAGGGGTCGGGGGAGAGGTGAATGGTATTTTCACTAACCACTAACCACTCACCACTAACCACTAAAAAAAGAGAGCCTCCGGAACTTTCCGGACGCCCTCTTGACGATCGAACTATCGAACTATCGAACTATCGAACGGAGTGGACTGTTAATAGCCCGGATTCTGGTCTATCACGCCCTGTCCGGCAATAATGATACTTTCCTGGATCGGGAAACGGGTATAATTTTCCGTAGCGATAAACGGCTGGCCGTAGGCATCGCACTTCTTTTTCATCGTCTGGATATATGACCCGTCGCGAATCAGATCCTGGCGGCGACAGCCTTCGTACCACAGCTCGTGGGCACGCTCCATGAGCAGTTTGTCGAGGAAATCACGCGCGTCGGCGAAGTCGCCCGACGTGTAAGCCGTCAGTCCGGCGCGGGTACGCACCCGGTTTAGCAGATCGACGGCTTCGGAGGTCACGGCGTTGCCCTGGCGGACGATCGCTTCGGCCAGCAGCGTCAGGGCGTCGGCATAGCGGTAGACCATGTAGTCGATGTCGCAGGCGTCGCCGGCCACCGGCTCCAGCTTATACTTCAACGGAATCACGCCGTGTTGCAGGCAGTTGCCCCCGTCGGTACCCTTGTTCTCCCGGTCGCGGACCACGCCGTCGCTCGTC
>JAISOP010000246.1 GCA_031275525.1 Tannerella sp. | reverse complement strand
CCGGACGTCTTCGAACATCATGCGCGTCCGGGACGAGGTGGTGGTATTAAAGTTGTTGCCGACCGTATTTTCCGATACCCAGTTTTCGATGATTTCGCTCAGGGAGGTATCGTCAAATTCGGTTCTCAGGCCTCTCTCCAGCCCGTTGTCCTTGCCGAGTACGATTTCGAGCGTCACCTTGCGCCCGTTTTTCAATATGCCTGCGAAGTGGCCGTCCAGCTGGGAGCAGAAGTTGTCCAGATGGTTATGCACGGCTTCTTCCAGCAGGACGGGCAGGGGGGTGTTGGAGAGCGCCTCGGAGCCGGTGCCGGAAGCGGCGGCCACCTGCTCGGAGGTATAAGCGTCGAGCGCCCGCAGGATGAAGGTCACGGACTGCTTGGAACCCATGCGGTTCACCTTCCATTCCATATATAGCTCGATATCCGGCTTCACCCGGGTGCGCACCATGTCCAGGACGCTTTCTTCGGCCTCCATGCCGTCGGCGCCCATGGCCGCTTCGTCCACCTGCCTTCTTTTGATCGACTTGAGCGTTCCCTCCAGGTCTTTGAGGGGAAATCCGCGGTCGGTCATCAGCTCGCCGATTTTGGTGTTCACCAGCGAGAAATCCGTTTCAAATGCCTTGGGATAATCCGGCACATGGGTTTCGATGCCCTGTGCGGTGATGGAGGTCACGCATCCGTTCGCCTTGCACCACGCATCGCTGGGAAGCACCATCAGCGAGGGTTTTTTGGCCTGCCCACAGGCCGCCGTAACGGTCGCCGTGGCCAGCAGTACGGTTAAAATCCGTTTGACTGCCGTCGTTTTCATTGTCATTTTCATTGTTCCTTTTATTTAATTCCGTTGATAATTAATTCGTTATTTGTTTCGAACGGCAAACCGTCCGTCCGAAAAGCCCCCCCAACACGTGCGGGGATTTTTCCCCCATCGCAGGAGGTTTTTTTCCCCCTCGCGGGAGGTTTTAATTTTCCCCGTAGAAAGTTTCAACTTTCCCCGTAGAAAGTTTTCGGCTTCCACAAGAGAAATGAAAATTAGTGGTAAGTGGTTAGTGGTTAGTGAGGGTGAGCGCTTTCACTCACCACTCACCACTAATCACTGCTTGTTCCAATTCTCCATTCTCCATTCTCCATTCACTAACCACTAACCACTAACCACTATTTAATGATTCCGTCTGCGATCAGCTGTCTTTTCAGGTCGGCGCGTTTGATGCGCAGGACGATGCCGTGCGTGACGCTTTGCCGCGCCCGCTTCCGGCTGCGCCAGAGCTTGCTGTCGATGCGTTCGTCGCGCAGCGAAACATAACGCCGGTAGGCCCCTCCGCCGGCAAAAAACCGGTTGAAGTAGTCCTCGTATTTCTGCTTCGCGTTGACTTCGAGCACCAGAGGCCGCTGGTGGCAGTCGCTTTTCCCGTCGGTGATGCCGTTGAAGATCACGTCCCTGACGGCGTTTTTCCCGGCCTGCTCGCAGGCGTCGAAATAGTTCCGTCCGTTGCCCCAGGCTTTGACCGTGATCGTGCCGTCAAGCTCGGATTCGAAACATTCGGTCTTGAAGGAATAGTTCCCGGAAACGTCCTGCCGCGAGGTGCAGCCCCCACCCGCCAGGCAGGAACAGAGCAGGACGATGATCGTTTTCGTCGTTTTCATCCCCGTTCTCCGTTTAGGGGGCAAATCCCGCGCCCAGCTTGGTGATGATACCCGCGTCTTCCAGGTCTTTCCGCAAGCCCGATACATCGACCGATACCACGACGCCGACCTTATACTCCTTCCCCACCTTCAGCCGGTCGCGTGCCGAGACGGAGCCGTTGTTGGTCAGGTTGACGAACTTCATGTATTTGCCGCCGTCGGCAAAGAAGGCGTCGAAAAATTCCTTTTTCGCCTCTTCCAGGTTCGGGCTTGTGGCCAGGGGCTTCTTCCCGCTCACGCCGGGCTTGCCGGCAAAACCGGAGAAAATCACGCCGTGAACGGCGTTCCTGGGCGCCTGGGCGATGGCGTCGTTCGCTTTTTTGGCATACGACCAGACCTTGATCAGGTAAGTTCCCTGCGCCCCCACATCGACCACTTCAATCTCATAGCGCCACGGCTGTTTCTTTTTGTCCGCCGCGCCCGCCGCGCCGCTCAGCACAACGAAGGCAAGCAGCAGCAGGAGGCCTTTTTCAATCATTCTTTTCATACTCTTTTACTGTTAAACGGTGAAACTTGAATCAACCTCTCCCCACAAGGGGAATGGAGAATTGAGAATGGAGAATGAATTCACCTCTCCCCCGACCCCTCTCCACAAGGAGAGGGGAGAGTGACGTCGATTTACAATGCTTGTTACAATCTTTCATTCTCAATTCTCCATTCTCCATTCTTTCAGAACTGTATCCTTAGGCCGGCGCCTGCGGTGAACCCGCCGGCATACCATCCGCCCCTGACCGTGTTGAATCCCGCATTACCGAGAAACTGCACATTATGCAGCGCCGCAAAGCTGAGGTTCAGGCCGATGTCCAGGCCGTCGGTAGCTTTCTTCATCTCCTTGACCGACTCCTTGTAATCCTCCGGGGTCAGCATGGAAGCATATCCCACGTAGGGCGTCAACGCAAAATAGCGGGCAAAATAGAAATCCTTGGACAGGCCGACGCTCAAAATCTCGAACCTCAACTCCTTGTCCGTATCGGAATCTACCAGCTTTACGCCCTCCACTTCCATGCCCTGAAGGGGCTTCGCATATTTGAGATAGATTTTCGTGCCGCCGGGGATTTTCGAGTTTTTGGCCAGGCTTCCCGCCCACATGCCGACGCTCAGCTCGGCCAGGATGTTCAGGTCTGTGCCGCCGAATACGGAAACGCCGATGCCCCAGTCCGGTTTCTGCTGCATCAGCATCCCCGGCTCCAGTTTTTTCCCGTAGGTCTGGTAGAAGCGGGTGGTGGGACTTTCTTCGCCGGCCGCAGCCACGGTCTCGTTCCGCGCAATGGCGGAGGAAGCCCTGACCACGCCTTTGCGCTTGGCCGTCTGCTCGCCGGCTTCGTCCTGCCGGATTTCATATACGAAATAGCGCTGATCGACGGTAACGCCCTCCTTGGTGCCGATCCGGGCCAGCACCGGCGAAACGGCGAAGACCTCCGTCTTGACCTTGAAATCCTCGTTGGCCTTGGTCAGATAGACCTCGGCCCGCCGCTCGATGTCTTTCGTGAGGTCCAGGAAAAGCGCCTCGTCCGTCGTCTTCGAATTTTTCCCCTTGGTGGCGCGGACTTTCGTCAGCATGGGGGCTTTGCGGAACGACGCGATGTGCGCTACCGGAAATTCCATGCGGTCGATAAAGTCGCCCTCCTTGCCCTCGTACTCGTTCCAGGCCTGGTCGAAAGCGGCTTCCGTTTCGGGCGTCCAAAGGAGGTGGAAGAGGTAAACGTCGCAGTCGGCCTCATAGCCGTTCGACTCGGCGTCGCTCACCCTCTTGGTGTTGTAGAAATCGTAAACGATGATATACGACCGCGAAATCAACTCCAGCCCCGACGCCTCGAGCGCGGCGTGCTGCCGGGCAGTACCGGCGGCGCGTTCGGCCTCGAGCGCCGTGGCATTGTAAATGCCGCGTTCCGCAACCACATCCAACGAATGGGTTTTGGTGGCCGGGTCATACGGATACCATCGCTTCACGATCTCTTTCGATACCTGCGTGCGCAGCAGCGCCTCGAGCTGCTCTACCGTCAACTCCTGCCCGGCCGGCTGCTTCAGCACATTCTTCTCCACCGTATTGTCGTTAAACTTCCCCGAAATCCCGTTGGTCTCCATCTGCCGGATCAACCGGTCGGACAGGGCCTCGCCCCGGTTCACATAAATCACCGTCAGCGAGGGCCTCGCATACGATTTCAGGGGATCATTCCTCCGCGCCACCGTTGCATTCTCCGCATCCTGTGCGCCGCAAAACCATGATGCCGTCAGCATCAGCATAAACACTAAACTTACTTTTTTCATACGTTATCCATTTTGTCTGCCTACTTGGTCAGGGCATCGGCTCTCCCTGTTTATTCAAACCTGTTTATTCAAAACCAACCGCTTTTTCAAGCCCGACGGCTCGGCGTGTGAGTTCGAATTTGGCGAATCTCTTTTCTTTATCCGTTTTGTCTGCCTACTTGGTCAGGGCATCGGCTCTCCCTGTTCATTCAAACCTGTTTATTCAAAACCAACCGCTTTTTCAAACCCGACGGTTCAGCGTGTGAGTCTGAATTTGGCGAATGTCTTTTCCTTGAGTTTTCGTTTGGGAATCTTGATCTTGGCTTCGAAAGGCTCGTTTTCGCCCACGGCCGGCAGGGTCACGCTCACGACGTCGCCGGCGGGCTGCCACTGTTCGTCCACCGGGGCGAACTTGACGGTCAGGTCCTCCTTTCCGGCGCTGCGACAGTCGCCCGCGCCCTTCCCCGCAACCGTAAAGAGGCAGTTCTTGCCCTCGATGCCGGTACAGACCACGGACTCGATCTTCCAGCAAAACGGGACTTGACCGTCATATTCGTGCGTCATGAAAGGCGCCTCGGCGGGAAAGGCTTTCGGCGGCCAGGCAAAAAAGACGAAACGCAGGTCGTCCGTGATCGTAAAAACGCCGCTGACGCCTTCGCCCCATTCGGCGAGCGGCTCGGCCCAGCGGGAATAGGTTTTCACCGTGTTACCCTCGATCCGTCCGGTCATCTCGTCGCCGGCATAGACCAGGTTCTCCCCGATCCGGATGCAGTCCGACCATTTCCCGTCCGCGTCGTAGCTTGCCAGGTAAACATACGTGGCATGGTCTTCGATGATGACGGCAAACGTCTCCAGCCTGCCTTCCTCCCCGGTGTAGATTTTCTTTCCGCGGGCAATCTCCCGGTTGGGCTTCTTGTTCACCTCGTCAAACGTAATGAGGTCGATTCCCAGCCGTTTCCGCTCGGTCGCCGTAATCCCGGCCTTGTATTTGATGCCGTCCAGCGCGTCGGACGGAATCCGTATCTTCCCTTCCCCGGCCGTCTCCCCGGCTGCCGCAGAGTCGGCGCCTGCATTTTTACAGCCGCCCGCCATGCCTGCCAATAAAAGGCACAGCATCCCGTAAATTAAGTTCGTTTTCATCCACTATCCTATTAAATGCTTATTTACAATCCGTCATGGGTGTTTTCCTTGTTTTGTCCATCGTCTTTCCGCATCGCCGGCCCTATAGCCCCGGTCATCCCGCCGGCCAAAGCCGGAGCGGGAAGAACTTCCCCCCGCCCCGGTACTGCCGGTACACCGGTTCCCCGACATGGCAAAAACCGGCAGTATGGCTGCGTGCATACGGCTGCTGCGTGAAACGAATCTTAATGCTGCTCCCCGATGTTTTTCGAGAGCGTGCCGTAGATGGAGGCCTGGCACCCGATGGAAAACGCCATGAAAACAACAAACAGCGCCAACTGAAAAATAAGAGAGAGGGCGCCCGTCACAATATTGAACCCACCCCCGGAGGAGGAGTTCAAGGTGGCCGCCAGGCTGATCACGGCGAGAAGCGAGGTGAGAATCAACCAGACGATAAAGCAGGCGAACCCGACCGTTGCCCAGACGAAAAAAATAGTCCACTTGTTGCCGTATGTCAGTCTGTTACTCATCCGGATAGACTCGGCCGCATTGAGACCCTTGTCGAGCATCAGCAGGATGGCAAGCGACCAGGCAATAGCCACGACCATCCCCGGGATGTAACAAAACACTGCCGCCCCGACAATACCGATCAGCATCAGTCCGAAGGTCAGGAAATATTCGCCCATGTAGCGATAGTACTTTTTGTCAAAGATATCGAGAGGCGAAAACACCTCTCCCCGGCTCAACAACAGCGGCAACGTGCAGATGGCTATGGTGGTACCCACATTCACGTATGGAACCAGTATTGTGACAATCCACAGGGCGAGCGCACCCAGCAGCGAGGGGATGTTCTTCATGCCGTACCTGAAACCTTCGTTCAGGACGGTCGTGTAATCAAGTTTGTTTTCCGTATTCATAATCAAAGCCTGTATTTCCGTTACTTACGGGCGGTGTACCGGTGGTGGCGGCGGCGGCGTTATGCCGGACGCTTCGGGATTGGCATTTTTAATAGCCGACCAGCCGATGAGCAGCAGGATAAAGGCAATCAAATCCAGTATGCCTTCGAAAAAGCCTCCTATCAGGGGAATCCATCCGAGTACCACGCCGATGAGCAGCAGTATCTGCGAGGTAAACAGTTTGCCTGCGCCCTCGCGCGCCGCGGCCGGGAAGGTCGGCGAGTTTTTCAGCGTCGAATAGCCCGTCATCATCAGGAAAAAGGCGATAATGTTCAGAATCCCGCCGATAACCCATCCGATAAGGGGAATAAGGCTTATCATCTCGCCCGCCAGTCCGAGGAGAACGCCCGTACGGATTTTTCCGACGGCCGCCTTGTCGTCGCCCTCCAGCAGGGCGGCAAAACCGCCCAGACCGAGCAGGAACATCACATAACCGCCGATAATGGCGGCGGTCAGCAGGTAGAGGAAAATCGAAAGCCCGTCGGCTCCGGCTACGTTTCCGCCTCCCAGAGACGAAATCGTGTCCAGTCCGGACATGAGCGATTCGATCGGATCCAGAATGGAGTGCAGCACTCCGGCAATGGAATACAGCAGTATCCCGTTAAAAACAGCATTGGTCTTTTTCAACCACAATTCATTCTTTGTCATAGTGTTCAAGTTTTAAAATTTATAATCGGTAATATCATATCATTTATACATTATCCAAATTCTATTTATAATTTATGTACAACAGTTTCCAGGCGACACGAGAGGCGCAATCACACGCTCTGCAATGCCGGAGCGTTGCAGGTTCGCAATCAGGCAGCCGAAAAACGTTGCTACCCACGCATAAAACACGGCTTCTTTAGCAGGCATAAAACCTCTACTCATCTTGTTTCTATTATTTCAATGTGGGAAAATCTTTTATTTCAAACCGGGTGTTGTACCCTCTTCGCGACAGGTCAGGAGACATTTTCAACATGTCGCATAAACCCATTCGAGACTTCGGAAGAATCATTCGAGAGGTTGCATACACCTTGCAGGGCGACGCGCAAGCTGCCGGGAAATATCCCTGCGACAGATTTACGTCCGCATACGCCAAAAGACACCCGACGGCAGACGGGTGTATAATCGCTAAAAAAAGGAATAGGTGTGGGAAAAAGAAACGGGTTATTATTATAAATGGCTGATTCGCAGAGAAATCCCCCCCCCCCCCTTAACGTTTCTTAGGAATTGAGAGAGAGAAACAGCCGGCTCTTTTTGAGCGGTTTTATGTAATCTACGATCAGACATGGTGTTCTTTTTAA
>JAISOP010000229.1 GCA_031275525.1 Tannerella sp. | reverse complement strand
GATTCATTATGGCCCTCACAAAAATCATACAAATCACAGTTCAGACAAAGGCACGTTATTTCCGGCGGGCTGTATGATTTATTAAGGGACTAACCACTAACCACTAACCACTAACCACTTTTAACGCGATCGTACTTCCTTCCGCATGAAGGCAAAGTAGGAAAGGGCGAAGCAAGTTGCTGTAGCGGCGATTAGTCCGGTCAGCTGCGGCCAGACAATCAGCAGGCTTTGTCCCAGCGGCAGCGGACTGGGAATCGCGCCCTGCACCTGCTCCATCGACAGGGGGCCGAGACTCCGTACCGAGGGCATTAGCAGCGTCGTTCCGGCGTCGCTGAACAGATGGTTCGGCGCTACTCGCAACAGGTTCAGGATAAAATGCCGGTATCCGAGGATATGCTGTATGCCGGCTGTTTCGGGCGGCATCATCGCTTTGGCAATCAGATTGACTATCATCGAATAGAATACCGTGAAAAAAAGCCATACCGCTATGCACGCCAAAGCGGACGTGGCGGGCTGACGGAACAGCACGGAAAACAGAATCGACAAATTCAGCCAGAAGGCTACATAACAAATCGCTACCAGCAGGAAAGACAGGATACGCATGAATTCGCCGGCCGACGGCGGTATCCCGATCATCACCAGCCCAAACCCGATCACCAGCAGCCCGAGCGCCAGGAAAAGGAAACCGATGACCAGCAGCGAGGCAACAAACTTTGCGTTAATCAGGTAGTCGCGATGGATGGGCTGTGCCAGCACGCGGCTCAACGTCCCCCGGTTCTGTTCCGTATTGATGGCGTCGAAACCGAGGCTGATACCCAACAGCGGCCCCAGGAAACTGATGAACACCAGGAAGGAAGGCAGTGTGCCGTCGGACGAGGTGAAGAGTTTCAGGAAGAAAAAAGCCCCTTCCGGGTCATTGGCTTTCACGGCGTTGCCAAAGTTCGACAGCGAGGTGTAAAGCGAGCCGAAACAGGTCAGCGCCATAAGGAGCAGCATGATGAGGAAACGCCAGCTACGTATGTGGTCTGACACTTCCTTGCCCACTATCACGGCAAACGGATGCGCCACACGGCTCTCCGATGCGTTCAATTTACTTGTTCGTGACAAAAATCCGTTCATGTTCATAAATTGAATGATTGAATATTCACTGTTGTCAACTGAAATACCGGTTATAAATGTCGTCCAGCCCGTATTCCGTCTTCTGGAGATAGGTAAGTCCGGCGCCGGACCTGACAAGGGTTTCCGCAATGAGGGGCGTTACGTCCTGCGTACACTCAATCAGGTAAAGGCCCTCCCGGCGCCGAACGGCATGGACGCCGTCGATTCCCCGGAGCGTTTCCTGAAGCACGGGCGAGGGTTCCTTTTCCGTACGCGCCTTCACCGTCAGGAATTCGCCGCCGAACAGCTTTTGCGACAGGCTGCCCACGTCGCCTTCCGCCACCAGGCGCCCCTTGACAAACAAGCCGACGCGGTCGCAGATTTGCTGGACTTGATGCAGGTGATGCGACGAAAACAATACCGTGATGCCTTCTTCCCGGCTCAGGCGACGAATCAGTTCCATAAATTCCCGTACGCCGGCCGGGTCAATCCCCGAGGTGGGTTCGTCGAGGATGATGACTTCGGGGCTTTTGATCAGCACCTCGGCCAGTCCCAGCCGCTGACGCATCCCCCGCGAATACTTCCCGGTTTTCTTCTCCGCTTCGGCGCTCATGCCGACCCTTTCGAGCAGCATCAGCGCTTTTTCTTTCGCCCGCCCGGGCGCCATACCGTTCAGGCGGGCGATGTAAACCAGGTTCTCCAGGCCGGTGAGGGGGTCATAAAAGCCGACGTCTTCGGGCAGGTAACCCACTTTTCGCTTTACTTCCAGCGGATGAGTGGTCGAATGGATGCCGCACACTTCCACCCTGCCTTCCGTCGGTTCGGTCAGGCCGAGCATCATGAGGATGGTCGTGGACTTCCCCGCGCCGTTGGGACCAAGCAGGCCGAAGACTTCTCCCCGGCGGATGGTCAGGTTGAGCCGGTCAACGGCCGTAAACGGGCCGTAGCGCTTGGTCAGTCCTGCAAGTTCAATCACATGTTCCACGGCCTTCACCTCCTGCCATATTTCCGGAACAGGTAAACGACGGCCGCCAGCACGGCTGCAATCACCAGTATGCCTATCCAGCCCGAGAGGAGGGAGGTCTTGACGGTGATCCTGAAATCGGCCGACGCGCTGGTTTCAGGCGCCTTGGCCGTCATCTGGACGACGTAGTCTCCCGGTATGGCCTTGTCGGAGGCTTTGACAACGGCGGTTGCCTGTGTGGTGGCGCCGGCAATCAGCGAAGCTATCTTCTGTGGCTCGAAAGAGACTTCCCAGTGAAGCGGCTTGCCGGCCGTCAGTTCAATATCCCGCAGTTCGGAAGAACCGGTATTGCGAATCACAAGGTCTATCCGGCGCGTCCGGCCGGCCGTAAGATCGGCGCTCAGCAATCCTCCCGGCGTCGTGAGTTCGACACTGAACGAACCGGTCACGACCGCCTCCAGTTCCAACTGCGCAGAGGTGGCGCCCGTAGAGGCCCTTACCGGAATCTTGAAGGCGCCCGCTTTCACGCCGGCCGGCGGTTTAATTTCAACGGAAACACTGGTAGTGGCATTGGGTTCCACTTCCACGGAGGTGACTTGCTTGCCGTTGGCGCGAAACAGGACGTTCCATCCGCGGGGCGCATCCGAAGTGATGGCATAGAGTTGTTTTTCGGCCGTGCGGTTACGCAGGTTGGCGCTGTACGTAAAAGTGGCGCCGGCCTGACCTTCCATATTCGACTGCGTGGTCGTAAATTCCGTTTTGTAGGTGCCTTGCTCCGAGACCGTAATCGAGAGCGGCAGCGAATAATCGCCCGCCGTGATACTGAACCGGTAAGTCCCCTTATTCACCTGTACCGGCACCTCTACCTTGAGCGTCATGTTCTTCTTTTCCTTGGGCAACACCGAAATCCGTCCGACTTTCCATCCGCCCGATTTCAGTTCATAGTCCCATCCCTTGGGCATGCCCGACACTTCCACATCCAATTCTGCCACCGTACTGCCGTCATTGATGACGTCCACAGTGTAGTCTATCGACTCGCCCGGCGGCACCGATATTCGAGTATAAGGGGTGTACACGGTCACATCCTGCGCATTCACCCGAACCCCGGAAACAATCGTCCCTGTTAACAGAGACCATAAAAGCATTTCAATTAATTTCTTCTGCTTCGACATAGACATAAGATTAAAATAGTTACACATTTTCAATTTTTCGGCGGCAAAATTAAAGAACAATTTTTTTTCTGCAAGTTAAATGTTCCTAACGCAGGAATATTTTGGCCCTCTACGAATGGAGAATGAATAGGGAACAGGGAATGAATGGTTTGCCTCTATTAGTGCATACCTGCCGGCACTTCTAATGCAGAAATGCCGACATTTCTAATGCAGAAATGGAGGCATTTCTAATGGCGGTCTGATACAGAGCGGTTTGAGAAATGGAACAACCTCTTCATCCGCAGGTCGCAGTGGGGGAATGGGGAATAGGGAATGGGTGACAAAGGGAGGCGCAACATTCATAGCGCCTCAAAAAAAGAATGAACCGAAAAGTTAGACGGTCAGCCCTGGAATGCCTGTTCATTCTCCATTCGTTCCGGCTCCTGGAAACGCTTTCCCTGCCGGGTTTGCCGGATGGCAAACCGTTGGTTGAGGATGGCTTTAAATTCGTGATTCTTGATTCCCCAGTCGGGCGCCACCAGGAGTTCCCGGGGCGACTGGGAGATGAACCGATCGACGGCCATGTCGGGACGCAATCGCTCCAGAAAGTCAATGACCAGGTCGGTATATGCTTCGACGCTATAGAGCCGGAAGTGTTCGGGATGTTCCCGGAACTCCTTTTCCATGACCGTGTGACGGATGATTTGCAACTGGTGTAACTTAAGGGCCGTCAGCGGCAAAGCGGAAATCAGGCCGGCTTGCCGTAGCAGTTGTTCCCGGTCTTCGCCCGGCAGTCCCAGAATCAGGTGTGCGCCGGCGAGCAGGCCTCTTTCATGCGTGCGCCGGACGGCGTCAACCGAATCCTGCCACGTATGGCCGCGGCGGATGCGCTGTAAGGTGCGGTCGGAGGCGCTTTCCAGGCCGTACTCGACGAAGAGAAACGTTTTTTGGGACAGTTCGCTCAGGAAATCCAGCAGCACATCGGGCATGCAGTCCGGCCGCGTGCCGAGAATCAACCCCACGACATCCGGAAAGGACAGCGCTTCTTCATATTTCTGCCGCAAGGCCTCCAGGGAGGCATAGGTGTTGGTATATGCCTGGAAATAGGCGAGGTATTTCATCTGCGGATATTTCCGGGCAAAGAAACGGATGCCGGCCTCCAGTTGGGCGGAGACACCCATCCCGGCTGTCCGGCAATAGCCGGGATTAAAGGTGGCGTTATTGCAGTACGTACATCCGCCGATCCCTTTGGAGCCGTCGCGGTTCGGGCACGTAAACCCGGCATTGACGGAGATTTTTTGCACTTTGAACGGGAATCGCTTGTTCAGGAAGTCGCTAAATTCATAATAAGGTTTCGCCATGGAACCGGTAGTATTTACTTGAAACGAGCGGCAAATGTAATAAAAAAACGTAATGGCGGCGTCGGTACAGGTACGGAAAAGGGCCTGCTTTTTCTCAGGATTTAACCGGGTGAAGTTCTTCTTTTATGACCCGGATATCGGATTTTATTTCCCGGATGTCAGACGCCAGGTTTTCAAAACGGCAGATGTTGTTGTCACTGACCAGCTCGGCAATTTCGACTTTCAGGTAATTGGCTATCTGTACCAGCCGCAGGAAGGGGATATTTGTTTCGCCCCGTTCGATTTTGGCGTATGCGGTAATGGATATATCAATGTCGAATGCTACATCTTCCTGTTTCAACCCCAGCAATCTCCGTTTGGCCGAAATATTTTTACCTAACTTAACCAAGTCCATGTCGCAAAGGTATGGATTAATGCCTGCTCCATACTACACGCACAGCGTACAGTATTGTAATCTAAGGTTGCTATTCTGTTTGTCGATTATAATTTTTAGTTGTAGTTTTGCAACCTGAAATTACTATTTTTATGCTGTTCAATTCGATCGAGTTTATTATCTTTCTACCGGTTGTGTTCATCCTCTACTGGTTTGTATTCAAAAAGACAAAGTGGCAAAACGGATTTATCATCGTTGCCAGCTATTTGTTCTACGGATGGTGGGACTGGCGTTTCCTGCTGTTAATAGCCCTCACGTCGCTGTGCAGCTACCTGAGCGGCATCGGCATCGAACGCCATGAAGGAAATCGAAGGAGGCAAAAAGGGATCAGCGCCCTGAATATCGTATTGAACCTGTTGATACTTTGTTGCTTCAAATATTTCAACTTCTTTTCCGAAAACCTCGCGCTGCTGTTTAAAACCTTTGGGTATGAATTGAACGGGTTTACGCTAAACGTTCTTCTTCCGGTAGGAATCAGCTTTTATACATTCCAGGCGCTGAGTTATACCATCGACGTGTACCGGCACAAACTGAAAGCAACGCACGATCCGGTTGCCTTTTTCGCCTTCATCGGTTTTTTCCCGCAACTGGTGGCCGGCCCCATCGAACGGGCTACCGCTCTGCTGCCTCAATTCTCGCGCCCCAGGACGTTCGACTATGACAGGGCGGTGGACGGTATGCGTCAGATGCTGTGGGGATTCTTTAAAAAAATAGTGGTGGCCGACAACTGCGCCCTTTTTGCCAACGGGGTGTTTGAAAACTACGACACTATGAGCGGAAGCTCATTATTCATGGGCGCTTTCTTTTTTACGGTCCAGATATACGGCGATTTTTCGGGTTATTCGGACATTGCCGTAGGAACCGCCCGGCTGTTCGGCATTGACCTGATGCGGAACTTCAACTGTCCTTATTTTTCCCGTAATATGGCCGAATTCTGGAGGCGGTGGCATATCTCCCTGACCACATGGTTTCGCGATTATGTATATATTCCGCTGGGCGGAAGTCGCGAGGGACGGTGGAAAAGCATCCGCAATACGATGATTATTTTTCTGGTAAGCGGTTTCTGGCATGGGGCCAACTGGACTTTTGTCGTCTGGGGAGCTTTCCATGCATTGCTGTTCATTCCGCTATTGTTGTCCGGCAGAAACGGGAGATACCGCGACACGGTAGCGGAAAGACGCCTGTTCCCAAGCCTCAAAGAGTGTATGCAAATGACGCTCACTTTCGGGCTGGCGCTCGCAGGGTGGATTATTTTCCGTGCGGAAAGCATCGGCCAGGCGGCCGGCTACCTGAAAAGAATGTGCGACCCGTCGCTGTTCACCGTTCCGGTCATGCCGGGCGTCGAGGTTACAAGAACGTTGCCTTCGACGCTCTTTTTCATCGCCGTCCTTTTTGTTACGGAGTGGTGCCATCGGGAAAAGGCGCACGGTTTAGATATAAAGATTCAAAGTCAATCCCTGCGATATATCATATACCTTGCTTTATTGTTAGCACTTTTGCTGTTTAAAGCCACCGAACCGGCGACTTTCGTTTATTTTCAATTTTAATATTCCTGTCTGATGAAACGTTTCTTCCAAAAATTAAGTTTGCTCGGCCTTTTATTCGGCGGCATCATGTTATCTTTTGTCCTATTGCTTTCCGTTTCGCTCCACATGAGACGGGATGATTATTTGATGGCGTTTTTTGTGAAGCGGGAAATGCTCATTGAGAAGCATCGTCAAAAAACGCCTTCCATTATTTTACTTGGCGGATCGAATGTGGCGTATGGATTTAACAGCGGAGTGCTACGGGATTCATTAAATATGCCCGTTATTAATACGGGAATAGGTGCCGGAATAGGGCTTAAATTCATGCTGGATAACACCTCCAAATATCTTACGGAGGGCGATATTTTGGTGATAGCTCCCGAATATGTCCATTTTTTCGGGAACTCAGCTTATGGAAACACGGATTTGGCCCAACTGCTTTATATAGATTGGTCTCTATGCGAAAACTTTCATGCAAAACAGGCAAAAGCGGTCATCTTCGGCACAAAAAATCTGGTTCGGGATTATCTTCTTTTATCCCCATTGAAAAGAGAAAGCAAAAAACTCATATTCAAGCTCTCCGATTTCAATCGGTACGGAGATATGGCAGCGCACTGGACGATGCAACCCCTTCCTTATGAACATGCCTCTCCGGGCGAGTTCAAAACCGTCAACACCTCTTTCCTGGACTATTACGAACATGCGGTTGAAGCCCTGCGAAACCGGGGCGTGCAAGTCGTCATCATTCCGCCCTCCTTTTCCGAAACCTCTTACAGGAACATGGAAACAAAATTAATTCCCCTCTTTGCCGAGCTTGAAAAGCGGAACCTGGCCTTTGCCATTCCACCGCAGGAAGCCGCCTATCCCGATTCCCTGTTTTTTGATACACACTATCATTTAGGATATGAAGGCGTGATGATTCGCACGAACCGGCTTGTAAACCTGCTGCTTTTGAACGGTAAAACATATTTACACCGCTGATATGGAGAATGAACAGGAGCATGTGCCTCCCTCTGCTGTCTTTCGTCACAGGGGAGCACCTGTTCATTCTCAATTCCCCCACCGCGGCCTGCGGATGAAGGGGGTCGTTCCCATTTCTCAAACCGTTCTGTATCAGACCTCCATTAGGCTCGTCGACGAGTATGCATTAGACTCGTCGACAAGTATGCACTATGAGGTTGTCTCCAAAGCCTCTTGGCGTGGCGTCTGTCTTTGCGGGTCCGGTCTCTATTGAACCTCTCCCCCGGCCCTTCTCCACAAGGAGAGGGGGGCGGAGCGTCGGTCACAGCTGTTATCCGAATGTCATTCCAATGATTGCAACCGCAAGGGTTGCCCCTACGTCGTTGGCCGTACAGGTTGGGGCGTGCCGTAGGGGCGTATCGCATACGCCCGTATCGCATACGCCCTCATTTTCCAATAAGAGGCTTTTGAGACAGCCTCGTTTTGATTCAACCGAATCAAGTTTTAATTCAATCGAATCAAGTTTTGATTCAATTGAATTAAGTTTTGATTCAACCGAATCAAGTTTTGATTCAACTGAATCAAGTTTTGATTCAACCGATCAAGTTTTGATTCAATTGAATCAAGTTTTGATTCAACTGAATCAAGTTTTGATTCAATCGAATTAAGTTTTGATTCAATCGAATCAAGTTTTGATTCAACTGAACCAAGTTTTGGTTCAACTGTCCCGAGTTGAAGCTGTCTCCAAAGCCCGCCCGCCGTCAGCTAAAGCAGACGGCAAAAAAGGGAACATTGGGCGAAAGCCCCGCGGAGGCAGAGTGAATGGGCGGCTACTCCCTTTTTTTTCTCCCCGTAGAAAAAAACAAGAAAAAAGAAATAGCGGCTACCGCTCGCTCCACACTGCCTCCGCGGGGCTTTAGCCTAATTATCCCCTTTTTTGCCGTTTGCTTTAGCTGACGGCGGGCGGGCTTTGG
>JAISOP010000210.1 GCA_031275525.1 Tannerella sp. | reverse complement strand
ATAAAAAGTTATATCGTCCGGTATGGAAAGTTATATCGTCCGGTATATCCTTCAGTGGAAGGAGGGCATGATTTCCGTTAGCTGTACCCGTTTGAAGTTTTCGCAGGGCGGGCGTGAGGGGCTGCGGGAAGGAGATCGGCCGCAGGCGCACGGCCGGCTGAAATCTATGAACTCGCTACGCTCAAACAACATAGATTTTTGCGCCGCCCTCACTGTTTAACGGCTCACCGCACGAGGCCGCCGGGCCTTTTCGGCGGGGAGGACTTTTGACACACCCCCTTCTTTCTTTGAGGCGCCATGCATTTTGCGCCTCCCATGATCCTCTATTCCAGTCAAAAGAATGAATCGGGAAGCCGCCTTCCAGGGACAGCCGGCTTCCCTGATGCATGGAAGCCGACTTCCCTAATGCATGGAAGTCGGCTTCCCTAATGCATGGAAGTCGGCTTCCCTAATGACGGTCTGATACAGAGCGGTTTGAGAAATTGAAAAACCTCTTCATCCGCAGGCCGCAGTGGGGGAATGGAGAAGTGAACCCCTTCCACTGCGAATGCAAGTGTTTCCAAATTAATTATGTATCTTTGCAGCCGCTTATCTCATTAAAAAATAAATTTTGTTTTGAAGACATTTGAAGAATTGGGTATTGCCACGCCTCTCTTGCGGGCAATCCGTGAAATGGGTTACGAAGTCCCCATGCCGGTACAGGAAGAAGTGATTCCTCTGCTACTGGGAAACGACAACGACGTGATTGCCCTGGCCCAGACGGGGACGGGTAAAACGGCAGCCTACGGACTGCCCATCTTGCAGAAAATCAATCAGGCACAAAACGATCCGCAGGCGCTGGTACTCTGTCCCACGCGCGAACTCTGCCTGCAAATCGCCGGCGACCTGAACGACTATTCCAAGTACATGGACAGCCTGAAAGTTCTGCCCGTTTACGGCGGCTCGAGCATCGAGAGCCAAATCAAGACGCTCCGCAAGGGCGTGCACGTGGTCGTGGCCACGCCCGGACGGCTGCTCGACCTGATGAACCGCAAAACCGTTGACCTGAGCGCCATTAAAAGCGTCATCCTCGACGAAGCCGACGAGATGCTGAACATGGGCTTCTCCGACAGCCTCAACGCCATCCTGGCCGAAGTGCCGCCCTCGCGCAACATGCTGCTCTTTTCGGCCACCATGCCCCAGGAAATTGCCCGCATCACGAAACAGTACATGCACGACCCACAGGAAATCGTTATCGGAAACAAAAACGAAGGCAACGAAAATATCCGCCACATTTATTATATGGTGCATGCCCGCGACAAATACCTTGCCCTCAAGCGGCTCGTGGACTATTACCCGAACGTGTACGGCATCATCTTTTGCCGCACCCGCAAGGAGACGCAGGAGATTGCCGACAAACTGATCCAGGACGGTTACAACGCCGATTCGCTGCACGGCGAGCTTAGCCAGGCGCAACGCGACTATGTGATGCAGAAGTTCCGCGTCCGCAACCTGCAACTCCTGGTCGCTACCGACGTGGCGGCACGCGGGCTGGACGTGGACGACCTGACGCACATCTTCCATTACGGTTTGCCCGACGAAATCGAGTCCTACACGCACCGTAGCGGGCGCACCGCACGAGCAGGCAAGACCGGCATTTCCATTGCCATTTGCCACATCAAGGAAAAGGGCAAACTGCGCAACATCTCCAAAATCATCCGCAAGACCTTTGAACAGGGTGTGCTCCCGACCGGCAAGGCCATCTGCGAAAAGCAGTTGTTCAACCTCGTTGACCAGATAGAGAAAGTCGAGGTCAACGAAAAGGAAATTGCCTCGCTAATGCCGTCTGTTTTCCGCAAGCTGGAATGGCTCGAAAAGGAAGACATTATCAAGCGGCTGATTTCGCTGGAGTTCAACCGGATGATTGACTACTACCGCGACGCGGACGAAATTGAAGTCGTCCGCGAAACGGCCCCGACGCGGGAAAACCGGCAGGAACGCGGCAGCGACCGCCATCCGCGGGGCAAGAAGGCCGAGGATGGATACAAACGTTTCTCCCTGAACTTCGGGAAAGCGGACGGGCTGTATCCGAACCAACTGATGGAACTGATCAACCGTTGCGTCCCGGGCAAGGTGCAAATCGGACGGATCGACCTGTGCGACACACATTCGTTTTTTGAAGTGGAGAAAAGCGCTGCCCAGCGCATCATGGATTTGATGAACAAGTACGAAGTTGACGGACGCGCCATCTCGGTCGAGCCTGTGCAGGATGGAAAAGGAGACCGGAGGGGAAAAGGTTTCAACCGCCGGGAAGGTGACGGCGGGAAACCCTGGCGGCGAAATTCCCCGGCGTCACAGGAACGCCCCACCCACAAAAAGCGGAAGGCTTTCGTATAAAGTCTCCGGCTATGCGGATGCCCGAAAACTCTCTTTCGTACTTTGCCGTTCACAAATAAAATAAGGAAATGGAAACGCAGCATTTTAAAAGAACACTGATTACTACGGCGCTGCCCTATGCCAACGGGCCGGTACACATCGGCCACCTGGCAGGGGTTTACGTGCCGGCCGATATTTACGCACGCTATTTGAGGCTGAAGGGGGAAGAGGTACTGCTGATCGGCGGCTCCGACGAACACGGCGTCCCGATCACCCTGCGGGCCAAAAAGGAAGGCGTGACGCCGCAGGAGGTCGTCAACCGCTACCACGCGATGATCCGGAAATCGTTTGAAGATTTCGGAATCACGTTTGACATTTATTCGCGTACCACTTCGGACATCCATCACCGTACCGCATCGGACTTTTTCCGCACGCTCTACGAAAAAGGCGTCTTTGTCGAAAAGACAAGCGAACAGTATTACGACGGGGAAGCGCAGCAGTTCCTCGCCGACCGCTATATCACGGGAACGTGCCCGCACTGCGGAAACGAACGCGCGTATGGCGACCAGTGCGAAGCCTGCGGCACGTCCCTGAGTCCGACCGACCTGCTCAATCCCCGGTCCGTGATTAGCGGGAGCGCACCGGCGATGCGCGAGACCCGGCACTGGTACCTGCCGCTGGACAGGTATGAGCCGTTTCTGCGCCGCTGGATTCTGGAAGAGCATACGGAGTGGAAGCCGAACGTCTACGGACAGTGCAAAAGCTGGCTGGATATGGGCTTGCAGCCGCGTGCCGTCAGTCGCGACCTGGACTGGGGCATCCCGGTGCCGATCGACGGCGCCGAGGGCAAGGTGCTGTACGTATGGTTCGACGCGCCGATCGGCTACATCTCGAACACGCGGGAACTCCTGCCCGACAGCTGGGAAAAATGGTGGAAAGACCCCGAAACCCGGATCGTTCATTTCATCGGAAAAGACAACATCGTCTTCCATTGCATCGTCTTCCCCGCCATGCTCCGGGCCGAAGGATCGTATATCCTGCCCGAAAACGTGCCGGCCAACGAATTTCTGAACCTCGAAAACGACAAGATTTCTACCTCGCGCAACTGGGCGGTGTGGCTGCACGAATACCTCGAAGATTTTCCCGGCAAGCAGGACATCCTCCGCTACGTGTTGACGGCCAACGCCCCCGAAACGAAAGACAGCGACTTTACCTGGAAAGATTTTCAGGCACGCAACAACAACGAACTGGTGGCCATCCTGGGTAATTTCGTCAACCGTGCGCTGGTACTGACCGCCAACTATTTTGAGAACCGGGTGCCTGCCTGCAGCGAGCTGACCGAATACGATCGCCGGACGCTGGCGGAGGTCGGGGAGGTAAAGACCCGGCTGGAGCAGCTGCTGGATACGTATCATTTCCGCGACGCCCAAAAGGAGGCGATGAACCTGGCGCGTATCGGCAACAAATACCTGGCGGATACCGAACCGTGGAAACGGGCCGGGACGGACAGGCCGCGCGTTGCGACCATCCTCTACGTGGCGCTGCAAATCACGGCCAACCTCTCCATTGCTTTCGAGCCTTTCCTGCCCTTCGGCATGAAACGGCTGAACGGCATGTTGAACATCGAACGCCTGAGTTGGAACCGTCTGGGGAGGGCCGACTTGCTGGAAGCCGGCCACCGGCTTGGACGGGCGGAACTGCTCTTTGAAAAAATCAGCGACGAAGCGATCGAAAAGCAGGTACGAAAGTTGCAGGACACGAAAAAGGACAATAAAGGCGCCGCTGTCGTCCATGCGCGTCCGGTGCGCGAAACGGTGGCTTTCGAAGACTTCACGAAGTTGGACATCCGCGTGGGCGCCGTGCTGGAATGTACGAAAGTGCCCGGGGCGGACAGGCTGCTGCGGTGCAGGATTGACGACGGGCTGGGTGGGCGTACGGTCGTCTCCGGCCTGGCCGAACATTATGCGCCGGAAGAGTTGACGGGCAAACAGGTCTGTTTTGTTGCCAACCTGGCGCCCCGTCAATTGAAGGGCATTGTTTCCGAAGGAATGATTCTCACGGCGGAGGATGCGGAGGGGAAAACGGTCGTCCTCACACCCGAAAGGATGGTAAGCCCGGGCAGCGAAGTGAAATAGTGTCTTCCGGTGTCCTGCCTTTGCAAGGGAACTAAGAAAAACAATGGGAATGGCTAAAATAGCAAGCGCGTATTCGGATAGAAAAAGCGCGATTATCAATAACGGTTCTTGTTATGATTTCGTAAAAACCGTACCGGACCAATCGGTTAAATTAGTTGTTACTTCACCCCCCTATAATATCGGGAAGAAATACGAGCAAAAATCGAGCCTGAAAGAATATTACGATAAACAGGAACAAATCATCGACGAATGTGTTCGTGTACTGGCCGACGACGGAAGTATATGTTGGCAAGTCGGGAATTTCGTTGAAAATTCCGAAATAGTCCCGTTGGACATTTTATTATACCCTGTTTTCCGAAAACATGACCTGAAATTGCGGAACCGGATTATCTGGCAATTCGGTCATGGTTTGCACGCCTCGAAACGATTTTCCGGAAGATATGAAACCATTTTATGGTTTACCAAAAGTGACGATTATACGTTTAACCTGGATGCCGTAAGAGTACCTCAAAAATATCCCGGGAAACGGTATTTCAAGGGGCCGAAAGCAGGCGAATTTTCCTGTAACCCGTTGGGAAAGAATCCGAGTGATATATGGGATATCCCGAACGTAAAAAACAACCACGTGGAAAAAACCATACACCCGTGTCAATTCCCGATAGAACTGGTTGAAAGATTGATTCTTTCATTGACAAATGAAAATGACCTGGTCTTTGATCCCTTTTTGGGAGTCGGGTCAACATCGGCGGCTGCCGTCAAAAACGGACGCCGGGGAATGGGGTGCGAAATACTGGAAGCCTATTATTCCATCGCTGTGGAAAGAACCCAACTGGCCATGGAGGGAAGATTAAAAACCCGTCCCATGAACAAACCTATCTATGATCCTCAAAATCCGAAGATGAATTTGGAATATGAATCCAAAAAAGCAACGGATACGAAGCAGCCCACATTATTTGATAACACTCCGGTACACGGAATAGCGAAATGAAAATAGTAGAGAAATATTCACACTTAAACGGTCTCGAATACTTATTAGTTCATAAACCCGAATTATGGAATGAGATTGAGCATGTAATACAAACCGTGGATGCCGAAAAATGCAAGACAAAAATATCGAAGGAAAAACCAAAGAAGGTGACTTTGCTTTATAGCCCTGTTGAAATGAATAAATCGTTCAAAAAAGAATTGACGGAATATCACTGGGAAGAAAGCAGGATAAGTTATTGGGTAACGGGGGATGAAAAATTAATAAGAAAGACATTGACCCTGCCGCCGGATATGCAGAAACAGGAAATTGAGGCACAGGGTGAAACAGCTATAAGGAGCTACAATCAAACTGACTTCGTAAAGGATCGGGTGGCTGTCGAGGTTCAGTTCGGCAAATATTCCTTTGTTGCCTACGACCTTTTTGTGAAACATTTAGCCTTTTATATCGGCGATCGCATTGATGTGGGCATTGAAATATTACCTGTAAAAAAAATGCAGGAACAAATGAGTTCGGGGATTTCCTATTACGAAGGAGAATTATATAATGTGGTGAGACAGGGCCGGGGCATACCGGCAGTTCCTCTTGTGATGATCGGCATTGAGCCGTAAGACTAAAAGAAACCGTACGCTCGAAGAGCCTTACAATCCTAGTTAAAGCGAAACAATATGAATATTCAAATGATTGATTTGCAGAATCAGTACCGGCGGTTGAAAGCGGAGATTGACGCCGCCGTGAGCGAAGTCATGGCCGGCGGCCGGTTTATCAACGGCCCGCAGGTGGGGACGTTCTGTTCGCACCTGGCCGACCGGCTGGACGTGCCGCACGTCGTTCCCTGCGGCAACGGTACCGACGCGATCCGCCTGGCCCTGCAAGCGCTGAACGTACAGCCCGGCGACGAGGTCATCCTGC
>JAISOP010000158.1 GCA_031275525.1 Tannerella sp. | reverse complement strand
AATTCCCCATGGGGAATGGACAATTCCCCATGGGAAATCAACAATTCCCCGGGGGGAATCAGCAATTCCCCGTGGGGAATCAGCAATTCCCCATGGGGAATCGGCAATTCCCCATGGGGAATCAACAATTCCCCATGGGAAATCGGTCATTTCCCTGGGGGAATTACCGGGTTTTGCATTACTTCCGGACAAGTTTTGCAGCCTCCGCTTTAGCCTCCGTCGCAAGCCTCGATTTGGGGGTTTTTAGAGGTTTCTTGAAATGTTTTATATGTAAATAGCTGAAAATGTTAACGATAGGGGGGGGGGAGGATAATAATTTTGTAGCCCCCAAATTGTCGGTAATCATACCCGCACATAATGAGGAAGGATGTATAGAAGAGACCGTAGTGCAACTTTTTAAAGCCCTTCGTAAGGCGGATATAGCACATGAAATACTGGTGATAAACGATAATTCGAGAGACAATACACTAAAAATACTGGATGAAATCCAAAATCAAATCTCTACCGTACGCTACATCACAAATGCAGAGCCGAATGGTTTCGGTTATGCCGTCAGGAAAGGACTGGCAAATTTTACCGGAGATTGTGTAGCCGTTTTTATGGCAGACAGGTCGGACGATCCGAACGATTTAGTTGCTTTTTATCGCTTGATGGAAAAAGAAGGATGTGATGCCGTTTTCGGGACTCGCTGGAGCGGCAGCGGGAAAGCGTATGATTATCCGAAACACAAATTATGGCTGAATCGATTGGCTAACCGTATGATCCGAATGGTATTCGGGATAAAATATGACGATACAACCAACGCATTTAAACTGTATAAACGCAGTACGATTGAAGGATTACAGCCTTTCCTGTCGCCTCATTTCAATTTGACGATCGAATTACCCCTGAAAGTAATTATCCGGGGATATTCCTATAAGGTGTTGCCCAATAGCTGGACAAACCGGAAAACGGGAGAGTCCAAACTGAAAATCAATGAAATGGGTACGCGGTATTTCTTTATTCTGCTGTATTGCCTGATAGAGAAATATTTCTCAAAAGGAGATTTTAAAAAGAAGTGGTGAACGTATTATAATTGAAAAATGAAAACAAATTCAATAGACAAAATTAGTTGGGTACTTGGCGCGGTATTTTTAGGAATTTATTTTTGGATAATCGGTCAAAACACGTATAATATCCCCCGTTGGGACGATTTTTCGGTGTTTTTTCAATTTTTGTGCGACTATCTTGACTGTTCTACTTTCAAGGAAAAGGTAGCGCTTATTTTTGACTCTTATGGTCCGCACCATATTGTATTCACAAAGTTGATCGTATTGCTTAGCTACTGTATAACCGGAAAAATCAATATTACGGCTTTTATTATAATCGGAAATTTGTTTATGCTGGGGATTGGCGTTATGTTTTTTGCATTTCTCCGGCAGCGAAAAGATGCCGGAATGCTCACGCTCATGATCGTTCTGTTGCTTTTTAACGGACAGAATTTTGAAACGGGTACCTGGGCAATGCCAGGATTAGCCAATGTGGGAGTAGAGTTGTTGACCATGCTATCCATCTACTTTGTGATGAAACCTGCGAAGTGGGGATTTATGATGGGGCTCATTTTGTCGGTTATTACTATTTTTTCGAATGGTAACGGCATGTGTTTATTTCCGGCCGTATTATTTTCACTGTTATTGCAGAAACGGAAAAGGGAACTGCTCTGGTTTGCCGCTATTGCCGGCATTGCCGTTATTTGCTATTTTCTGACTTTAAACTGGGAATCAAACAGTGAACATGGGTTACGCATCGGCGCCATTATAACAGGTTTTTTCTATTTCCTTGGCGGCAATATGTGGTTTCCTTCCTTTAAAATGATTGCTTTGCTGTGGGGGCTATTTATATTTGCCACGTATGTATGGGCTATCATCGGCGGATTTTACAGGAAAAATATAGTCTGGTTTACCTTCCTCACCTTCATGCTGTTAACAGCGGCAATGGTTGCCCTCAACAGATCTGTTGAAGGAATTGCCCCCTTGAGATACCGTATTTATTGCTGTATGGGCACGATATTGACGGTTATGTTTTATTTTGAAAACAGGGACGCCCTGCATTTAACCCGCCTGTTTAAATGGTTTGTCCCGCCGGCGATACTGTTCAGCGTGCTTTGTTCCCTGTTGTATCTTGGCCGGGCGGAGAAAGATAGCGAGTTTAAAAAAGTATCTACCTACAATTGGCAACGCAGTAAATCGGGGTTGCACGACATATTCGGGGGAGGCCATGTTGTTTTGTCACAGATGGAGGCTTTACAGATTTACACCATGCCCAAATTATCTTTGGAAGAGATTGCCGCCACAGTGAAAATAACCGCCGACGAATGGAAAAACGGCCATTCGCATATCTTATATCACCTTGATTTTATAGAAGATACAAATGATTATATATTGATTAAAGGGTGGGCATATACGGATGAGATGGGCATGGATTTTACCGATATATTCTTATGGTTGTTCAATGGGGAACAAAGTATAAAAGTGGATCCTTATTTTGAACGGCGATACGATGTAGCCATGGACCTTACCGTCAAAGAAAATTGCGGATTTTTTGCTGTTATTCCCAAAACGGAACTCCGTCAGGGGGATTACAAACTGGGGATTGAAATACAAAAGCGATACATCGTACCGGTAAAGCAATCCTCCAAATCTATTGAAACAGAAATACAGTTACAGTTGTAATCCCCTATTGAAATGTACTCGTTTCAATGCGTGAAGATTTAAATGAGACTAATGTATTCATTATCTTTGTGACTGTTTTTTATTCATTGTGATTATGGAACTTTCATTAGATCTCAACAAGCGTTACACGTATGCCGACTACCTGACCTGGCTGGATGGCAGGCGGCGCGAACTGGTAAACGGATTTATCCGGATGATGACACCTGCACCCAAAGTCCAGCATCAACGAATAAGCGGTAACTTATTTGGTGAACTTCGTAACATTATCAAAAAACAAAAAGGCAACAAATGCGAAGTTTTCCATGCACCATTCGATGTGCGGTTGCCCAGAAACGGCGAAAGGGAGGATAAGCGCATTGATACGGTCGTACAGCCGGATATTTGCATCGTATGCGATCCCTCCAAACTGGACGAACGGGGTTGTCTGGGCGCTCCTGACTTGGTGGCGGAGATACAGTCTTTTTCCACGGCCAAATATGACACTACCCTGAAACTTGAATTATATGAAGCTGCCGGTGTTCGTGAATACTGGGTAGTCTATCCGTCGGAAGGCGTGGAGGTTTTTCTTTTGCAGCCGGATGGGAAATACGATAGCGGTACGAGGTATGAAACGGGGAAAGTGCCGGTGTGTATCTTTAACGGGTTGGAGATTGACTTGAGTGATCTATTTTAGATAATGCAAAAGCGGGAGCGGAACTGTCTCAGAAAAGAAACAACAATGGATCACAGCAAACGAAGCATTTTTGACCTCGACAGACGTCATTATAGCCTCCATATTTATGTTATAAACACAATCAAACAATTATAATTATGACTAAAAAAAGACAGTATCTCTCGGCTCTGCTTATCATTGCGATTACAGGGATAGGATTCGTTACCGTTAGCGGGTCCGTGTTTTCCGGGTATCATTTTATGGATTGCCATGGCTTTACAAATATCGCATGGACCGTACGCGAAACATCATGGTGGGAATCGTTAAAGTCATTTTTTTTATCCGAGAGCGGACGGTTTCGTCCGGGATGGTGTCTTTACATGCACCTTGTTTCCTGCATGCCCTGGGGCGATAATATGCTGGCGCAAGGCATTGTGAAGATACTGTTGAACATTCTTGCGGCGTTTATTCTGTATGTGACGGGACGTAATATGAAATGGCCGCATCGCAGCAGTCTTCTGTTCGCCGGGTTAACAGTGATCGGGACACAGTCAGCCATTTTCTACCAAACCGTATCGCAGGAAACGACAGGTCTCATCTTTTTGTCTTTATCATGGCTCCTTTTATTAAAATTAGTCAATAGGGGGGGGGGGGATTTTATATTTGTTTAGTTTTGACGTCTGTCGTGATGGTCTTGCTTAAGGAGAGTTTCATTCTGATGGCGCCTGCAAACTATGTTTTTTATTGCATGGTTTATGATGAAAAACACCGAACCGGTTTCTTCAAAACATTTTTACATACATGGAAAACAGGGATGTTTTTTTGTTTACTGACTGTAACCGGGTTATTGGGCGTACTGATTTTTGCCGGTAATGCAACTGCGAATATTCACGGTGGATTGAAAGTTTATATAAAAGCCTTTTTGTATTTGTATGGCATCAGTGGCTGTGTTATTCCCGCTTTTGCCGGTATAATCTGTTTATGGCGGAAAAAAACGAATATGAATACCTGGATTTATCCGCTGTTATTATTCCTGGTAATTACGATTCCGCAGGTTGTTCTTTATGCCCCGTCGGGTATTGTTGATCGCTATCTGATACCGGCGATGACAGGTTGCGCTTTTTTAGCCGTATATGTTTACCGGCGACTGAAGGCCGACGATACGGTCATCAATGGAAACTTATGGAAAAATATAAGTCTGGCGCTGGGGTTTAGTGTGATAATCATGTGTGCATTGGTGGTATTCAACAGACCACTGCAACACCTTATCGTGAATTTTGCGTTTCTTCTTCAAGGGCAGGGATGGCAAAAAATGACTGCCTTTTCGAGTTTGCAATATTTACTGAACACAGTTCCCACAATGGCTGTTACAGGTATGTTGGTGGGAATAACTTTGGCCGTTTGGGGATGCCGGCGAAAGAAACAGTTTGTTCTGAAAGTCTCGCAGCTTTATGTCGGTGTATTATCTTTGATCCTCCTTTTGAACGGTGGATTAGCCTTTGCATCCTGTCAACGATATGCTATGAGGGGATTCGCTACAGAGGGTTTTTTAAATACTATTATTGCAAATTCCACAGCGAATGATGAAATTTTAATTGTGGGAAATCCAATAATAGAGGGCGAAGGGATTGGATACGGTCTTCCTACTTATTTGAAAAAATATAATCGAAACAACCTTTTTATACACCCCTTGGCAAAAGGGGGCGAGGAGGAATCTGCCGCAGGAGTGATACGTCTTTATAATAATAAAACGGTTGATACGATTGCGAATAAAGATGATATTCGGATAGTTGCCATATTTTCCGGACAAGAAGAAATGTTTAGAGAACGCGCCGGTTGGTTTGACGCTACACGATATTCTCGTTATGAATTTACGGGAAACTATGTGGTCTATGTGAAAGATTGATTCTATGCACGGCAAAAAAGATGCAACAGTCAAATACACGCTTCCAAAAACAATATTACTAATATGACCAGAGACGCGCTTCTTCGACGTTTGTCGGATATAGAATGGGATGATTTCGAAGTAAAAAATGCTTTCCACGAACTTCCAAAAAATATTTGGGAGACTGTTTCCGCCTTTTCCAATATGGCGGGAGGATGGATTGTTTTGGGTGTTTCGCAAAAGGGAAAGATTTTTGAAGTGACGGGTGTAAAAGAACCCGAACGATTAGAACAAAACTTTACAACGGTATTGAGAAATCGTAACAAGTTCAATGTATTGATAACGCCAAAATGCCGGCGATATGAAATAAACGGGTTCAACGTATTGGCGTTTTACATTCCGGCGTCGGAACATAAACCCGTATATTACAATTCGTTGAACAACACTTTCATTCGTACAGCAAGCGGCGACCAACGTGCTTCGGAGTCGGAGATCAATGCAATGCTTCGCGATCAATTGTTTGGCGCGATGTCTGCCCGTCCGGTAGAACGAACCACGCTCAACGAATTGAACCGTACAACGCTTTATCGCTATCGTGACTACATGTCGCGCTTTAATCCGGGGCTACCTTATAATGCACTTCCTGATAGCGAGTTTTTGGAAAAGATGCAAATTACGGAGGGTCATCACCTCACTTATGGCGGACTGCTTTTTATGGGAAACAATCTGGCTATCAATAAAAGTTTTCCCGATTTCAGAGTGGATTTATTTGAAATTCCGGGTAAATCGTATGCCGATGCGGCAACACGCTATACTTTCCGTCTGGAAGAACAGGAAAATCTGTGGGAATACTATTTTGCTATCATTGAACGCTTAAAACGACAAGTAGATATGCCATTTAAAATGAACAATTTGGGCATTGCCATTGAAGATAGCCCACAGTTTGGCGCCATCCGGGAAGCTTTAGTTAATATGCTCATGCACACCGATTATTTCAGTGTGATAAAACCGCGAGTCAGGGTATTTTCCAACCGTATTGAGTTCGAAAATCCGGGCGCCTTTCCCCGTCCTATCAAAGAACTTTTGAGAAAAGACGTATCTATTCCTCGGAATCCCGTACTTGCCAAACTGTTTCGTTGTGCCAAGCTTGCCGAAAATGCCGGTTATGGTTTCGATAAAATGCTGAAATGGGAAAAATCGACCCATTCCAAAGTCGTTTTCGAAAATAGCGTTGATATCTCGTCGGTTACATTTCTGTTTGATACAAACATGGTGGAGAGTATCGACGAAAAAGTGATAGAAAATACTACGGGAATTTTCACAGATGATATTGTAGAAAGAGACACTGAAAAGGGGACAGAAAAGGGGACAGAAAAAGGGACAGAAAAGGGGACAGAAAAAGTCACAGAAAATCAACAGATGATATTGGACAAGATCAGCAAAAATCCGAGTATAACAATTAAGGAACTTGCAACCAATATAGGTATAGCCGAAAGTAAAATAAAAGAGAATATTTCAAAACTCAAAAGCAAGGATATACTTGAGCGTATAGGTCCCGACAAGGGTGGTTATTGGAAAGTTATAAAAACAAGATAGAGTTATGCCGGCGTCTCATTCCTTGTCCCAAAACTGTTATAGTACAAAACATGATGTTCATGAATAATCACCCTCTTTTCTCCATCATCACCGTCACTTTTAATGCCGGAAAAGTATTGGAACGGACGATTCTGAGTGTTGTAAATCAGACCTGTCCCTACATTGAGTATATTATTGTGGACGGTAATTCGTCCGACAATACAAAAGACATTATCAAGCAATATGACTTGGCAATTTCGCACTGGATAAGCGAACCTGACGCCGGTCTGTATGATGCGATGAACAAGGGATTAGGTATGGCGAAAGGCGATTATGTCTGGTTCCTGAACGCAGGAGATACCTTACCGCACAATAATACGGTCAAAGACCTGGCTGCCGTTGCCGAACAAAGCGGGTGGCCGGATATTCTGTACGGCGAAACGGACTTGACGGATCGGAAAGGGAAAATCCTCGCCGCACGCCGCTTGAAAGCGCCAAAGGTTTTGACCTGGAAAAGTTTCCGGATGGGAATGCTGGTTTGTCACCAGGCTTTTATTGCAAAGCGAAACATTGCTCCGACGTATGATCTGCAATACCGTTTTTCGGCTGATTTTGACTGGTGTATCCGGTGTATGAAAACGGCAAACACCATTGCCAATTCCCACTTGCGTGTGGTAAATTATCTATATGAAGGGTTGACTACGGCCAACCTAAAAGCATCTTTAAAAGAGCGTTATGCCATTATGTGCAAATATTATGGTACTTTCGTAACAAGTTTATTGCATGTATGGTTTGCCGTTCGCTTTTATTGGGCGAAATGGACCCAAAAGATTATGTGATTAAAAACAGATAAACTAAATAGTATGATACAAGACAGAATCAAAAAATGTGTTCCACATATTGTGGCCGTGTTACTTTTTGCCGGATTGGCTGTTACTTACTTTGCGCCGGAGGCTTTTGAGAATAGGGCTTTGGTACAGGGAGATATAAAAAGCGGTAGCGGTTGGGGGAAAGATTTGGTGGATTACCATCAGCAAACAGGTGAATTCGCCTTCTGGTCGAACCGGATGTTTGGCGGGATGCCGGCCAATTATACTTATATGCCGCCAATCTTTAACATATTTAGCTACATTGGAGGACTTTCGGGATTTATCATACCGGGAAATATGAACCTGATGTTTCTATTTATGATAGGTTTTTATATTCTGATGTTGTCAATAGGATGTAAGCCGTGGCTAAGTTTGATTGGCGCCATCGCTTATGCCTTTGTTTCATTTCACTTGGTTAGTATTGATGCAGGGCATTATAATAAATGTGGCGCCATGTCCACCATAGCGCCGGTGATCGGAGGGATTATCCTCTGTTATCGAAAGAAATATCTATGGGGAACCATTGTCACGCTTCTATTTACCGGGATAAATATACCATGGGGTCATCAGCAAATCAGCTATTACCTTCTGATAATGATATTGCTGCTGGCGATTATCTATTTAATTTATGCCATTAAGGAGCGTACACTGAAAGATTACCTGAAATCTTCCGCCATTTTGGTGGTGGTTGCCATATTGGCCATTGCGCCGGAAGCAGGCCGGCTGATTTCTACGATCGATTATACAAAGGAATCCATACGTGGTGGCGCCGTATTGCAGAACCATAATACGGGGGGCGAAAAAACCTCTTCCGGGCTGGATATAGATTATGCCTTCCAGTGGAGTTACGGAAAAGGCGAAACGATGACCCTGCTCATCCCGAATTTTTACGGGGCCAGCTCGCATTATAATATCGGGCCGGAGTCCGAGTGTTACAGGCTACTGCAACCGACGGGGCAGGCGGCTCAATTCTGCAAATATGCTCCGGCCTACTGGGGTGACCAGCCCTTTACCTCCGGGCCGGTGTACGTAGGCGCCATCGTCTGTTTCCTGTTCATACTGGGACTGCTGATTGTGAAAGGCCCGGAGAAATGGTGGCTGCTGAGCGCAACGCTGTTTTCCTTCATTTTGTCGTGGGGGAGGCACTTCCCGCTGAACGAGTTCCTGTTTCATTATTTGCCGTTGTACAATAAATTCCGTACCCCTTCCATGGCGCTGGTCATTGCCGAGGTCACGATGGTTGCGCTGGGAATACTCGCCCTCAAAGCCTTTCTGGAACAGGCCGACAGGCGTAAGCTACTCCAGCCCCTGTACCTTGCTGCCGGGATAACCGGAGGATTGTGTTTATTTTATGCCTTGCTGGGGAGCAGTGTAATGAGTTTCTCTGCGTCCTCGGATGCCCCTTATCAGAAGTATCCGGAACTTTTGGCCGCGCTGACGATCGACAGGCAAAACATGTTGACTTCCGATGCCTGGCGTTCGTTTCTTTTCATCGCTTTTGCCGCGGGCGCCCTGTGGCTTTACCTGAGAAAACCCTATAAAATCACTTATGTGGCAGTCATACTGGGCACGTTGATTTTTATCGACCTTTGGACGGTCGATAAGCGCTTTGTCAACTACGACAGTTTTGTTCCGAGGAAAAAAGCGCAGGAGATAGTCCCGACAGCGGTCGACTTGCAGATTCTGGAAGATAAAGACCCGAATTACCGGGTATTCAATTTGGCCGGCAACCCCTTTAACGAATCGCAGACCTCCTATTTCCACAAAACCATCGGAGGATACAGTCCGGCCAAGCTGCGCCGCTATCAGGATATTATCGAATACCATTTGTCGCAGAATATCAACCAGAACGTGTTGAACATGCTCAATACGCGTTACGTGATTGTTCAAACGCAGCAGGGACCGCAGGTACAATTCAATGACAAGGCGCTGGGAAATGCCTGGTTTGTGGACCGGTTGCAGTGGGTCAATTCTCCGGACGAAGAAATTGTCGCACTGAAGGATTTCAACCCGGCGGAAACGGCTGTGATTGATGTCGTCTGGAAGGAAAAACTGGCCGGATGGGAAACGCTACAACACGAAAAGGACAGCAGCGCCGTAATCCGTCTAACGGATTATGTGAATCCCGGAAACCTGCTTTATGAAAGCAGCAGCGCACAGCCCCGTTTAGCTGTCTTTTCGGAAGTGTTCTATAAAACGTGGCATGTGTATATTGACGGTTTCGAGGCGCCCCTGGTACGGGTGAATTATATTTTGCGCGGGCTGGCGGTGCCGGCCGGGGAGCATCGGATTGAGTTCAAGTGTGTGGATGAAACCTATTACCGGGGAGCCGGAATCTCGATGACTGCATCCGTGGTCGCGGGTTTTGTGATCGCATGTCTGCTCGGATATGCCCTGTGGACTGCGGTTATGCAGTTTCGTTCGGAAACAAAGCATCTTTCTCCCAAAGGAGCAAAATGAATGGACCTCCCAATGGCCTCTTCTCTGTGGTTCATTCTCCCATCCATCTAATTTTTCGACATAACACTTGCCGTTCTTATTATCAAATGCAGGGTTCATTTCAAATCAAAAGATTGAACCCGGAAGCCGCCTTCCCGGAACAGCCGGCTTCCCTAATGCATGGAAGCCGGCTTCCCTAATGCATGGAAGTCGGCTTCCCTAATGCATGGAAGTCGGCTTCCCTAATGCATGGAAGTCGACTTCCCTAATGCAGGGAAGCCGGCTTCCCTAATGGCGGTCTGATACAGAGCGATTTGAGAAAGGGAATAGCCTCTTCATCCGCAGGCCGCAAGGGGAGAATGGATGACAAAGGGATGCGCAAAATGCATGGCGCCTTAAAGAAAGAATGAACCAAATGCGGTCCAACTATTTATGAACAAGAAAAATTTTTTATGTGCATTGATCGCTTGCCTGGCAATAGCCTCAAGCAATGCCGGAGCGACATCGCCTTACAATGGCGCGGCGTTGGCGCAGTATGCCTTTACTTCGACGGGGTGGGCCACGTTTGGCATCGTACTGCCTGAGGGACAGGCAACCGACGGTTTGGCCGTGGGTACGTTTCCGACGCAGGCCGACGTGAAGAACAGATGGGCGGACGGCTCTATCCGTTACGCTATCCTGACGGTCAAAGTCACTGCCGCCGGGGTATATGACATCCGTGAGGCGACGGCATCCGCCGGTTCGTTCACACCCGTTGTGCCTGCTGCCCGGCTTGATTTGACCCTTGAGGGCGAGCATTACACCTCCACGCTTACGGCCTCCGTGCAGGGTGCGGATGTATGGCTCGACGGCCCCTTAGTCCGGGAATACCGCATCAGGGACATTCCCCAAAACAACGGCACAGCACATCCTTTCCTGTCCAATATCTGGGATATAAGGATATATCAGGACGGCACGGCGCGTGTGGATGTGACGGTGGAGAATATCCGCGACGTCGCCACAGCCGAAGGAGTGGTTTACATCGCAGACATCCTGCTGAACGGCCGGAACGTCTTCCACCGCGATGCGGTAACGCCGGGGGCGAATCCGCTCACAACAACCGGGTGCCAAACGACTGCCATAGACAATGGCCTGGTAACGGGCAATTACATCCGCCTGACTTCAGGCCCGCTGGCAGGCGAAGTGGCAGTTGTTCTCAGCGCGTCGGAGACCTTCGGCTCATATCCCGTCTGTTTTTCGGGCGCACAGGAAAACGTCGCATGGGAGCGCGTGCTGTACCACCCCTACGCCACGCGCTGGCGACGGACGTTTGCGGTAAACGACTTTACGGAGGCTGCCGTCGTGCCCGATTTTGCGCCTTTTATAGCCGCCGGCGCCGTGCCTGCCTATATGCCGACCGTGAACAACCCGTCCCGCACGATAGAGCGCGGGCAGGGAGAGCGTTCCGACATTTTGAATTTCGGCCGGATGACCATGTACATGCCCACCGGCGGCGGACGGGAGGATATAGGGCCGTATCCGGACTGGACGGCGCAGTATATCGTCCACAAGACCGCCTCGCAGCGGGAATACATGCTGGTGAACGGCGACCTGGCCGGTTCCTGGAGCGGGCACTTCGCCAAGGACGACCCGTCGAGCATCGTAACGGTGAATGAAAAGCCGGACTACTGGCTCGACGGACGCGGGTATGGCGATAACAAGCCGCTCAACAACCTCCGGGGCACCGTCTGTAGTCCCGACGGCGCCCACGTGCCGTCGCTGGCCTACGTCCCCTACCTCATCACCGGCGACCGCTATTACAGCGACGAAATGTTGCATTATGCCAACCATGCCGTGCTTGGCTCGTGGTTCGGGAACAACGGCCGTATGGGTGAGCAGGGGCTTATCTGGCAAAACCAGATGCGCGGCTGGGCCTGGCGGTTCCGCGACATCACCGACGCCGCCAATTACCTCCCGGACGACCACAAGTACAAGGATTACTTTACGGGCATCATGAACAACAACCTGAAAGCGGCGGATCAATACGCGAACGACCATCCGACGCCCCTGGGCTTCCTCCCCTTCGGCACAGAGGGCACTGCCGAACAGGTAACCGCTGCCTTCCCCTGGCAATACGCGTATATGGCCTGGTCGCTGGATCACGCCATCCGGCAGAATACCGGTACACACGGTTCCATCCTGCGCGACCGCATCCTGACGCTGGCGCTGGCTTCGCTCGGCAGCGCGCCGGACTTTCCGCCGGAATACGCCCCCATGTACTGGCCTGTCATCGGCACGCGGACAGAGGCGGGAGACATACGTTACTTCACCACCTGGAAAGAAATTTTCGACACCAACTTCCGCAACGAAGACGGTTCCCTGAAGCCCGCCCCCTCATGGGCAGGCGGCTATGGCAACGAGATACACATGCTGATGGTACTGGCCAAGCAAGCCGGACTACCCGATGCAGCCTCCGGCCTCGCATGGGTGGACGATGAAGCTGCCGGCGGGACGATGATCCGGTCGCTGAACGAACGTGCCGCCTATGCCTTGCTGGACGCTCCGCCCGCCTCCGGCGCTTCCGTCGAGCCGGTTCCCCTTATCCATTCGTCGTCCGACGGACTGAAAACAACCCCCGTCCCCGGCGCCCTGCTCATTACCGGCCTTGTGCAGGGGGAACACTTTCGCATCTACAACGTGCAGGGACAACTTATCCGTCAAGGCAAAGCCACAGCTACCCAAGAGCGCGTTCCCCTGCACGAACGGGGCGTTTACATCGTAACCGCCGGGAATAGGGTAGTGAAAGCAGTGTATTGAATGAACTTGAGTTGAACCGGTGGAATCCCGGCCATAGAGGTTCCTTCCGCCGATAGGGAAACGCGGAAGTCAGCCGAGCCGGGTAAACACCGGGAATAAAAAGTAGCAAGGCTCCAATGTCGCACGGCATTGGGGCCGATTTGTTTCGGAGGGTTCCGATGTTGCGCGACAAGTGTCATTTCCTGATTCGGGTTGACCGTTTAAACCCCGTTCCCCCAAAATCACAAAGGCCGCAAAGTTTTTTTCTTTGTGGCCTTTGTCGTTTTGCGGGAGAGAAAAGAACTTCGCCGGTTCTTCCTATTTGATTTCCCAGGTTTCGCCGCTCATCAGCAGGTCGTGCAGTTTGCGAACGGGTGTCTTAGCCTGCACTTCGTTGATTTGCTGTGCCACGGACTCGTCATAGGCAGGCGCTTCCACCTCGCGGATCACTCCCGTGGCTACCGGCAGGGGGTCACTCATCATGGCCAGCATCAGGTGCAGCGTCAGGTCCTGTTCGTGTGCATCGTGCACCAGTATATCCTCCGGCGTATAACCATCTTCGCCGACGGTCACCGCCTTCAGTTTCAGTCCGTCCAGCACAAGCCCTTTCTCCCGGTTGAGTCCGAACAGCATCTTCTCGCCGTGACGGAGCACGATGGTTTTCTCTGCGCGAAACGTCTTGTCGGAAATGGCTTTATGTATCCCGTCATTAAATATCACGCAGTTGTCCAGCACTTCCACTACGGAGGTCCCTTTGTGGCGTGCCGCGGCGACCAGGACTTCGGTTTGGTTGGCCAAATCCACGTCAATTGTCCGGGCGAAAAAACGACCGCGTGCACCCAGCGTCAATTCCGCCGGGATAAACGGGTCTTCCACCGTGCCGTATGGCGAACTCTTCGAAACAAATCCGCGCTCGGACGTCGGGGAATACTGCCCTTTGGTCAGGCCGTAGATTTTATTATTCATCAGGACAATGTTCAGGTCAACGTTACGCCGCAGGGCATGGATAAAGTGGTTACCGCCGATGGCCAGGCAGTCGCCGTCGCCCGTAATCAGCCAGACGCTCAGGTCGGGACGGGCGATTTTCACGCCTGTGGCAATGGCGGCTCCGCGTCCGTGAATGGTATGAAACCCGTAGGTATTCACGTAATAGGGCAAGCGCGACGAACATCCGATACCGGAGATCACCGCCATCCGGTGGGGCGGGATGTTCAATTCGGCCATCGCCCTGTGCAGGCTGTTGAGGGTGGCGTAGTCGCCGCAACCCGGGCACCAGCGTACATACTGGTCGCTTTTATAATCCTGGGGGGTATATTTGATGTCTGTATTCATTGTTTTCAAGCCTCCAATATTTTTGTAAATTCTTCAACCAGACGGGATACGACGAACGGCTGTCCCTTGACGCGGTTGAACTTGCAGGGATGGAATCCGTCGATCCGGCTGCGCAGATAATCGGCAAACTGGCCGCTGTTTTGT
This sequence comes from Tannerella sp., assembly GCA_031275525.1. Classification (GTDB taxonomy): domain Bacteria; phylum Bacteroidota; class Bacteroidia; order Bacteroidales; family Tannerellaceae; genus Tannerella. The sequence continues at coordinate 2,913 of JAISOP010000158.1, read as the reverse complement.
TCCGCTACCACCACTTTGCGGTATCGGCCAAGTATCTGTGCGGTGTTTTTCGGCAGCGGCCGGATGAACCGGAACACGGCTACCGCTACTTTTTTACCCTGTTGCTGCATGATCTCCGTGGCCTCGTACAGGTGACCGGAAGTCCCGCCCCATCCCACAATCAGCAGGTCGGCCTCCGGGTCGCCCGCCACTTCCAGGTCGGGGATATGATCGGCGATTTTGTCGATTTTCGCCTGCCGGGCGGTCACCATCTTCTGGTGATTGTCCGGGTCGGTGGAGATGGCGCTGGTAAGGTAATCCTTTTCCAGTCCGCCGATGCGGTGGGTAAAACCTTCCGTACCGGGAACGGCCCAGTAGCGCACGAAACTTTCCGCGTCTCGCAGATAGGGTTTCCAGGGCGCATCACCCTGATAGCCGGAGACGTAATTCGGCCGGATGTCCGGATACGCGTCCAGGTCGGGAATCCGCCACGCGGCGGCGCCGTTGGCCACGAAGCCGTCGGTCAGGAGGATGACGGGCGTCATGTGTTCGACAGCCAGTTTACCCGCCCAGAAAGCGGCCTCAAAACAGTCGGTAGGCGTGGTGGCAGCCAGGACAACGGCCGGGCTTTCGCCGTTGCGTCCATAGAGCGCCTGCATCAGGTCGGTCTGTTCGCTTTTGGTAGGCATACCGGTCGAGGGGCCGCCCCGTTGCACGTCGATCACGACTAACGGCAATTCGGCCATGACGGCCAGCCCGATGGCTTCGCTTTTCAGCGCCAGTCCGGGGCCGGAGGTCGATGTGGCGCCCAGGCAGCCGGCAAAACTGGCTCCGATGGCGGTGCAGACGCCTGCAATTTCGTCTTCGGCCTGTACGGTGATTACGCCCAGGTCTTTGCGCTTGGCCAGTTCCTGGAGAATGTCCGTGGCCGGCGTGATCGGGTAGCTGCCGAGAAAGAGTCGCAGCCCGGCCTTTTCGGCAGCGGCAATCAGGCCGTAGGCCGTAGCCGTGTTTCCGTTGACCTCGGTGTAGAATCCCGGCGGGATGTGCGTAGGTTCAATCCGGTAGGTGGAAACGGACGCCTGGATGTTGTTCCCATAGTTGTAACCGTCGGTCAGCGCCTTGATATTGGCCCGGGCCACGGCGGGTTTCTTCGCGAATTTGTGTTGCAGCATGTGCATGGCGCTGTCCAGCGGACGGTCGAACAGCCAGCATACCAGTCCCAGCGTAAACATGTTCTTGCATCGCAGCACGGACTTGTTGTCCAGCCCAAATTCCGCCAGTCCCTCGCGCACCATTGTTGAGATGGGAGCGGCCACGATTTGCCTGTTCGCGAGGCCCAGTTCCCGGAACGGGTCATCGGTCGTGAACTGAGCTTTTTCGAGGTCCCTGGTCTGGAAGGAATCCGTGTCGATGATAATAATTGCATGGGGTTTGAGCTGTTTGGCATTCACTTTCAGCGCCGCGGGATTCATCGCCACCAACACGTCGGCCTTGTTGCCCGGCGTATAAATCTTCTTTGAACCCAGGTGCACCTGAAAACCGGAAATCCCGCTCAGTGACCCTTGTGGTGCGCGCACCTCGGCCGGATAATCCGGGAAGGTGGAAATATCATTTCCGAAAATAGCGGAAAGATTCGAGAAAATGGTCCCCGTCAGTTGCATCCCGTCACCGCTGTCTCCCGAAAAGCGAATGACCACCTGTTCCAGGGTTGTTACTTTTGTTTTTTCAGTCATTTTAAGCAAGTATCAAAATTTGTAAGACTATTTTGTTTCCTCATTTGTGTCCAAATATAGTCATTTTCTGCCGGAATCCAATATTGTTTGATTTTTTTTATGAAAAAAGCATCTTTTCCAGACACCGAACCAACGCGTCTGTTTCCGCCTCCGTATTCATCGTGTCGGCGGGAAGCACCAGGCTTGCCTGCTCGTAGTAGCGGCTGCGTTCGGACAGGGAAGTTACTATGAATCGCTTCAATTCCTCCCCCGAACGGTTTTTCAATACCGGGCGCGTATCCTTGCCCGTTTCCGCCCGTTTCACCAGTTCATCGACGGAAAGCTTCAGGTAAACCGTCGTTCCCGTCGCGTTCATAAATGCCATGTTCCCGTAAAAGCAGGGCGTCCCCCCGCCCGTGGAAATCACCACGTCCTCAAACTCGCCCACCTCACGGAGCAGGTCCCGCTCTATTTCGCGGAAACTGTCTTCGCCCTTTTCCTCAAAAATTCGACGAATCGTTTGATGATAACGTCCTTCGATGAAGGAGTCCAAGTCAATGAACGAGAGGTTCATCTGTTTGGCAAGCGCTTTCCCCAGGGTCGTTTTCCCGGCGCCCATGTAACCGGTTAAAAAAATACGTTGCACTTCAATTGAATAGAGAATGGAGGAGGGAGGATGAACGGAGCGCTTTCATGAATGAAGCATGGAAAATGAATCGGGCATCACGCTCAACGTACGCTCCCGGCGGTCTCCCTGTGTCGCTTTATTCTTACACAGGAACCATTCATTCTCCATGCTCCATTCGTGGAAGCTATCCCTTCATTCCGGCTGCTGTTTTGCGGGATGCGGGTGGAGGCGTTTCTTGAGTTGGGCAAGGGTGTAGTCCTTGAGTTTGGCTTCGTCCGTGCCGCGGTAGAGCGCCTTGCCGGTTTCGAGAATCGGTTGCAGGGCAAGCCAGAGGTCGTTGAAGACGTCGATGTCCTGCTCGGTGATGCGGTTGCGTTCGCTTTCCAGTTCGTTCTGCTTCACGTTGAGAGAATCGATGGCAAGGGTCTGCTGCTCGATGGCCTCAAGCCGGCTCGCCTGTAAACCGACGGCCTGCAGGGCGGACAGGTTACGGCGCAGGGTGGAGAGCAGATCGGCTACGGCCGGTACCAGCGTCTCGGCATTACTATTGTCGATGCTTTTCCGCACTTCCTTCAGCCCAACGTCGGCCAC
>JAISOP010000084.1 GCA_031275525.1 Tannerella sp. | reverse complement strand
TAAAAATAAACACCGTAAGCAGGATGCTGGCGGGAATGTGCCACGTGATGATTTTCCGGATCAGCAGGAAGGCCAGTCCGGCAGTCAGCGCAATGGCAGAGACTTCCCCCAGCGAGCCGCCCATGTGACCCAGCAGCATATCCATGATTTCCGGGAAGTCTGCCGGATGGCCTTTCAGGATAGCCAGCGGCGTGGCGCCTGTTTCCGCATCCGGGTAAGCCATATTCCAGGCCAGCGGGCGGGGCCACAACGTCATCTGCACCGGGAAGGAAATCAGCAGGAACACCCGTCCCACCAGCGCCGGGTTGAACGGGTTGTTCCCCAGTCCGCCGAAACTCATCTTGGCCACGCCGATGGAGACGACGGCGCCTACAACGATCATCCAGCAGGGGAGGTTGGACGGTAGGCAGAAGGCCAGCAGGACGCCGGTCAGGATGGCCGAACCGTCGCCGACGGTCGTCTTCTTCTTCTTAAATAAAAATCGCTGTATCAGATATTCGCACAGGACGCAGGAGGCAACAGAGAGGGCTGTGACAATCAGCGCGCCGAGTCCGAAAAAATAGACGGACACCAGAAAGGCCGGAAGCAGTGCGACCAGTACCGTGTACATGGTCTTGCGGATGCTGTTTCCACTGTGAATATGGGGAGACTGGGATATGACAAACTGTTTTTCCATCGTTGCTTTATTAAGAAGATTTCCGAAGACGGGCGAGTTCTTTGACCTTGTTTTTTCCCGAACGGATATAATCCAGCAGCGGGCGGTTGGCCGGGCATATATAACTGCATGAGCCGCATTCGATGCAGTCAACAATGTAGTTGTTTTCGGCCATCGGCCATTTTTCATACCCGGTTGCATCCATCAGCAGCGCCGGATTCAGCCGCATCGGACAGGCCTGCACGCATTTGGCGCAGCGGATGCAAGGCTCGGCCGGCTTACGGACAGCGTCTTTCGTCGGGATGGCCAGTATGCCGGAACTGGCTTTGGTGACCGGGACATCCACGCCGGTAAAAGCCCGTCCCATCATCGGGCCGCCGCCGACAATCTTGCCGGTTGCAGCGGGGAGGCCGCCGGCGGCGTCGAGGAGTGCACGGACGGGCGTCCCCACGCGCACCAGGAAGTTAGACGGGTGCGGAATCTCCGTCCCGGCCACCGTCACCACCCGTTCAACCAGCGGTTTGTTCTTTTGCACAGCCTCATATACGGCAAAGGCCGTTCCCACATTCTGTACGACCGCTCCGACGGAAACCGGCAGCGCCTCGCTTTTCACCTTGCGGCGGAGCAGCGCATCAATCAGTTGCTTTTCGCTTCCCTGCGGATACTTTACCTTCAGCGGAACGACCTCGATTTCCCGGTACCTTTCGGCCGTCAGGGCGGTCAGCAAAGCAATGGCGTCCCGCTTATTCCTTTCAATGCCGACCAGGGCGCGATCCACCCGCACGGCCTTCATCAGCAGGCGGACGCCGGTCAGTATTTCCTCTCCCTTTTCCATCATCAGCGCATGGTCGGACGTGAGGTAAGGTTCACATTCGACGCCGTTGATGACAAGTACTTCAGCCCTGTTGCCGGGAGGCGGCGACAGTTTGACGTGGGTCGGGAATGCCGCCCCGCCCAGCCCGACGATACCGGCTGCTACGATCTTGTCCACGATTTCTTTGCCGGAAAGTGCACATTCCCGTACAACCGCCGGGCTGCGGTCGATCGTCTCTTCCCATTCGTCTCCCTCCACGTCGATAAAGACCGCCGGTGCGAGGGCGCCGGCGCCCTGGGGTGCATCGCCGATTTTCCGGACGGTGCCGGAGACGGAAGAATGAATGTGGGCCGAGACAAAGCCGGACGCCCTGGCCAGTAAGGTGCCGACTTTGACGGCGTCGCCTTTCCCGACAACCGCTTCCGCCGGTGCGCCGATATGTTGGTTCAGTGGGATAACGACCTGCGCCGGCGCCGGCAATGCGATGATCCGGCAGCCGGCCGCCTGTTTATTTTCCGGTGGGTGAACGCCACCTGTACGAAAGGTTTTTAACATCTATATAATCAGTTCAAGCAGGAATGGTTTCTTTGTCTTTCCGGGGCGGGAAATTCAGTTCGTGAATGGCGCCGGTCGGACAGGCCGGCACGCACTTGCGGCACAGACGGCATTTCGTATCGTCGATACAGGCCAGGTTATTCGCCACGGTAATCGCTCCAAACTCGCATTTCTTCAGGCAGGCCGTACATCCCGTACAGGCGCTGGCACAGGCTTTCCGGGCGATGCCGCCCTTGTCCCTGTTTACGCAGGAGACATAGATGCGGCGTGATTTGGGGCCTTTCTTGCGCAGTTCGATAATGCGTTTGGGACAGGCCTTTACACAGGCGCCGCAGGAGGTGCATTGGGCCTCGTCCACTTCGGCGATTTGCGTCAGCGGGTTGATCCGGATGGCGCCGAACAGACAGCTGCGGACACAGTCGCCGTAGCCTAAACAGCCGTACGAGCAGCCTGTTTCGCCGCCGTAGAGCGCCGCGGCAATGGCGCAGTTCTTCGTGCCGTCATAAACATTGAGCCGGGGACGCGCCTCGCAAGTCCCGTTGCAGCGTACCACCGCTGTCCGGGCCACACTGTTTCCGGCCTCGATGCCCAGGATGGCCGCCACCCGGTTCATCGTCTCGCGTCCCCCCACAGGGCAGTTCAGTTCCTCCAGCGAGCCGGCTTTCGCGCACGCCTCGGCGAATCCTCCGCAGCCGGGATAGCCGCAGCCGCCGCAGTTCGCACCCGGCAGGACTTCCTGTATCTGCCCCGTCCGGGGGTCTTCTTCCACCTTGAATTTTTGGGAAACAAAGTAGAGGATGATGGCCTCCAGCGTTCCGATAGCCCCCAGCGACAGGACGGAATAGATGATCATTTGAGTCATGAATAACGGATTTTGGATACGGTGAAAGCGAATTTCCGGTTCAGTTTGCCGCGCATCAGATAAATCAGGCCGTAATAGGGTAACAGGACAGACAGCCCGGCAACCCCGCCGGCCAGCTCGTCGCCCGTCAGCCCGAAAGCGATTCCCAATGCGGCCACAACCAGTATCATCGGCAGCACGCAGGCCAGCAGCACGGCCTGCATCCCCCTACCCCGGCCATGCAGGAGCACCTCTTCGTGCAGGACGAAGTGCCCCGTTGTGTCTTCGACCTCCAAGGTTTCGCCTTTGCCTTCCGCCGCGGGACAGGCAGACTTTGCATGACAGCCGCTACAAGCCGGCAGCTGCGCAATCCGAACGTGTATGGCCCGCGGGTCGATGCGTTCGATCGTACCGGTATGTTGAATCGTTGTATCCATATTTTTGTAATCTCAGCATTGCAAAATGTGCACAAAAGTAGTAATAAAGTCGGAGATAATCCCGTTTTCGGTTTATTCTTTATTTGGGAGGCGCTATGCGTTTGAGGAGGGTAACTGCCATTTCTTCATGATGCTGTTCAGCACGCGCACGGACGAGATCAGTTTGTCGGTGGAGGTATAGACGTCCACATTCCAGAGGTGCGAGGAGCGTCCCTTGTGAATGATGGTTGCGACGGCGCGGACGGTGTCGCCCTCATGTGCCGACGAGAGGTGATTGCCGCTGATTTGCATACCTGCCATCATTTCGTCCGGCGTGCAGAGGATAAAGGAACCCAGTCCGGCGACGGTCTCGGCCAGCGCCAGCGTTGCGCCGCCGTGCAGGATGCCGAAGGGTTGGCGCGTGCGGTGGTCAACGGGCATGGTGGCTTCGACCCGGTTTTCCGAAGCATACGTGTACTGGATACCCAGGTTTCCCATCAGCGCATGACGCCCCTGCACGTTCAACTGTTCCAGGGGGACGGCGGAAGGATGGATGGCGGACAGGATATGCTTCTCGACAACGGTGGCCACGCCGTCGGCTTCGTTGCTCTCCGTCACATAGTCGGCACACGCCTGGACGGAAACTTGCGCGTTGCCCATCGCCACACCCAGCCCGGCCAATTGGATCATGGTTACATCGCACACGCCGTCGCCGATGGCAATGACGTCTTTTGCGTCGATGGACAGTTTCTCCATCAGCCAACTCAGGGTATTGGCCTTGTCGATGTACTGCGGGACAATCTCCAGGAAATAGCTTTCCGACCGGAATACGTCCAGCGAACCGGCCAGCTGTCTTTTCCAGTGTGCCTCCAGCAGGGTCAGCGCCGCCTCGTCTTCACTGACAAGCATACATTTGCAGGGCGCAAAGTCGATGGCTTCCGCAAAGCAGGGAACGCCTTTCACGCGCATCCCGTTCAGTTCCGCTTCCCTGCGGATGCGCCCGTTTTCCGGATGGGTGGTGAGAATCGTATCCCGGTGATAGGTAAAAATGGGAAACCCCTTTTTCTGTGCTTTCCGTTCCAGATAGGGGAGCATCTCGGGGTCAATCCGTTTATCGAACAGCCATTGGTTGTCCGGCAGTTGGAGTATCTGCCCGCCATTGCAGGAAAGGATAAATCCGCCGTTTTTGTCCATCGCCAGTTCTTTCGCCAGCGCCCTCAAGCCATACATCGGCCGTCCGGATGCCAACACAATCCGGATACCCAAATGCTGTATCTTCAATAACGCCGTCTTCGTACGGGGCGTTATTTTCTTCGCCTCATTAAGCAACGTGCCGTCCACGTCAAGTACCAATAGTTTGTAATTCATCTCTTCTTGTCTGTTTGGCGGGTAAAGGTAGTATTTTTTAGGAACTGTCGGGAATCAACGGGACACCTGCAAAACCCCGTGTTTGCAGGTGCGCCTTTCTTTTTTCAGTACCATACATGGCGTTTGTAATTGTTGGGAAACCCCAGACGGTTGGTTTAAAACTTGGGACGGTTGGGACGGTTGGGACGGTTGAACCAAAACTCGGGACGGTTGGTTTAAAATCCCGGAGGGCCGCCTACTTTGCGCGGCAAAGTTTTGTGCATGGCCGATGAAAACCGTAGAGGCCACCCTTGCGGTTGCCCTCATTGTATTTTGATGCCTTTATTTTCGGACGACTCCCTGAATACACAAAACCATACCACGCAAAGTATAAACTGTCTTTACTGTTCCCGGCAGAAAAGCCATTGTTTTTGATGAAAAGACCATTGTTTTTAGCAGAAAAACCATGGTTTTTGATGGAAAAACCATGGTTTTTGGCAGAAAAGCCATTGTTTTTGATGGAAAAACCATTGTTTTTAGCAGACAAGCCATGGTTTTTGATGGAAAAGCCATTGTTTTTAGCGGAAAAGCCATGGTTTTTGGCAGAAAAACCATGGCTTTTGGTGAACAAACAGTCAAAAAAAAAAACAAAAATACAGACCTTGCTCTTCTTCCGCAAAAACAAGTGGCAGCCAGGCGCATTTTTTCCCTTCCCTTGAGGAGAATCCTTTGCTGCCTGCTCTATTTTTCTACCGGGAGATGTCCGATTTGGCGGATGTTCGTCAGGTCGGAATAGTCATAGAGG
>JAISOP010000026.1 GCA_031275525.1 Tannerella sp. | reverse complement strand
GAACGGGGTACTGTCGGCTACGGCATCGGGCGGCACAAGTTACTTTTCGTTGTCGGGCAGTACCCTGTCCCCGTTGTCGAAAAGTTATCAGTTGTTTACTTACGGTAATCTCCCCTATTCGACGCTCGGAGTGCGGCATGTAGGGAACCATGTGGACGGAATGAATAACGGGGTAGTGGGCAACCTGTACCTCAACGCAGACCTCTATGATGAACCGACGCCCAACGTTTATGTGAGGATTAACAATAAAGGCGGCGGCGTGTACACGGATTCGTGGTCGAAGGTGTCCGACGTGCGGAAAAAGGGTAATATCGAACCGCTGGGCGATGTGCTGGCATCCGTTCTGTCACTTGATACGTTCTATTATAATCCGGTCAGGAACGGCGTTCCGGATACTGGGGTTAAAAATATAGGTTTTTCGGCAAACCAGATAAGGGAAATCTATCCCGAACTGGTGTCGGAAGATGAAGAGGGCTTTTATTCACTGGATTATTCCAATATCACGGTCCTGCTGGTGAAGGCTCTCAAAGAGCTTTATGAAAGGATTGAGGGAATGACGAAGGGGTAAGCCTTATGGTGGGAAAATAAAGTCAATGACCTTTCTGTTCAGTACGTCAACGGGCGACCAGTCTTTTTTGATATATCCCTCGGTTGTTTTGTGCGCGGAAGTGTGGTTGAGGCAAAACCCGACCATCTCCGTCGATGCGCCGCATTCGTTCTGCGCAACGGTAGCCCATGTATGCCGAAGCCAATAGACGGTAATCATCCGTACTTGCGCCTTGGCGCACAGGGATTTCAAGCCCCTGTTTACCGCTCGGGAAAAAATATCGGCGTCGGCATACCGTTCGCAGAAATTGAACAGCCTTTCGCTTCCGGCGTATTCGGCAAACAGCGGGAGCAATTTCTCTACAACCTGTATTTCCATGTATGCCTTATCCCTCCTCTTTCCTTTGGTCTTGGTTCTGTTATAGCAAAGTTTTCCGCCCGTAAATGCGTTTTTTTTCAACTCGTACAGGTCGACCGTATTTATTCCGGCAAGACAAACCACCATCCGCATCACGTCTTGTGCCAGTTTCTCGCGTGAGAGGGAAGGCTCGGCCTCTGCGATCCGCCTCAATACCTCGACCTCTGCGGAACGCTTGTCAGGAACGTCCGCGTCGGGGATTTTAACCGCCCGGAACGGCTGATGTTTGATTCTTATAATGTCGCGGTCATAGTCGTTGTGCTCCATGCAGCCGTCGTCAAAGAGTTTTTTAATAATGACCGGATACATGTTTTTTGCCCGCGCCGTTCCGGACAGGCTTTCAATCCACGCTCCGAGCGTTTTTGCCGTTATCTCATGAAAGAAGATGTTTTCCTTTTTCATGTGCCTTTTCAGGGAGTTGAGCGCACTGGTGTAGTTGGCGGCTGGCTTCTTCCGTCCGGCGGCTTTCATCTTTCTAATGTGCTCCTCCGCAAAACCGGTAAACGAAAGGCCTTCGGATTCGGAGGTGAGAAACTTTTTTATCTCCCCGACCTCCCATTTGCGAATATCTATCTTGTTTAGCTTCTCTACGTATTGCTTTATCCGAATGGCACAGTTGGCAAGTATGGTGTGGTCGGCTATCTCGCCTTTGCGTATGCCGGACTTGTGTACGGTCATGGAGGTGGGAATATAGTCGGGACATGACTTGTGACTGATCCGGATATAAACGGTGTTATACTCCTTCTTCGTCCGTACTACCGCTTTGAACGTTGCCATATTCGTGTAATTTATTTGTAATTTTTCCCGTCAAAGATAGTGAAATTACTTGGCTTTTATACCCAAATCAGGGGATTTTTTAACGGAACAGAAGGGTGATTTGAAGCAAAAAAAACGCCCTAAATGCTTGTATTCAAGGTGCTTTCTGTTTGGTGATTCCGGAGCGACTCGAACGCTCGACCCACAGCTTAGAAGGCTGTTGCTCTATCCAACTGAGCTACGGAACCCTTTTCCTCATGCAGTAACTTGCTGATGTGGCTGCAAAAGTACGAAATGTTATTGGAAAGGCAAAGTTTTCTTCCCCTATCGAACTGCCGGATATGTTGCACGGCGCCTCAAAAAAGAATGAACCCAAAAAAGATGCTTATCTTTGTTCGGTAAAAAGACGATGAAGAGGTCAGGGAACAATCAAACGGAAATAGTATGTTTTTGAAGCAAAGCGTATGGCGGGCAGTATGCCTGTTTGCCTTGGTGACGGCGAGCATACAGGCTCAGGAAAATATCCTGTCCATAGATACGGCAAGCCTTCCGGTAGCCGGTGAACGGCCGGATAGCTTGCTGCACATCAGGCCGGATACGCTTGCGGGCAGCCTCCCGGCAGCGCCGGATACGACCGCCCGCAAGGAGGGAATGCTGGAAGCGCCGGTCGTTTACCAGGCCAGCGATTCCATCGTGATGACCTCCGCCAACCGGGTTTACTTGTACGGACAGGGCGACGTGAAGTATCAGCAAATTCAGTTGCAGTCCGAACGTATCGAGATGAGCGTGGATAGCAGCATCGTGTATGCCACGTATGCGACCGATTCCACCGGCATGGAGTTCGGCTATCCGCTTTTTATGAATGGCGACCAGCAAATTGAAGCCAAAATAATGCGCTACAGCTTCCGGACAGGCAAAGCCCATGTCAGGGAAGTACTGACCCAGCAGGGCGAGGGTTACCTGATTGCCGGGCAGGCGAAAAAAATGCCGGATGATGCCATGAATATGATCGACGGAAAATATACTACGTGCGACGACCACGACCACCCGCATTTCTATATCCGGATGACCAAAGCCAAGGCGCGTCCGGGGAAAAACATCGTCACCGGACCGGCTTACCTGGTGATCGAAGACGTGCCGCTCTATCTGCTGGGACTGCCCTTTGCCTTCTTCCCCTTTACCACTACCTATTCTTCCGGTATCATCATGCCGACCTACGGCGACGAGATGCGGCAGGGGTTCTACCTGCGCGACGGCGGCTATTACTTCGCCCTGAGCGATTATGTGGACCTGGCGGTGACGGGCGAAATCTATACAAAAGGCTCGTGGGGCCTTTCCGCACGTTCCACCTACCGGAAACGCTACAAGTATTCGGGGAATTTCAACGGCTCCTACCAGGTGACCAAGTGGGGCGACAAGGGCATGGACGACTACTCGCTCTCGAAAGCCTTCAAAATCAACTGGACGCATACGCAGGACGCCAAGGCCAACCCCTACCGCACCTTCTCGGCCAACGTCAACTTCTCCACCAGCCAGTATGACCACAACAACATCAAGCAACAGGCCACGCTCGACGCCACACAGAACAACAAAGGCTCGAGCGTGAGCATCAGCCAGCGTTTCCCCGACAACCCGCTCACCATCTCGGCCACGATGAACATCAACCAGCGTTCGCAGGACTCGTCCCTCTCGGTCACCCTGCCGGATGTGACGCTCACCATGAGCCGCATCTTCCCCCTCAAACGCAAAGAGGCCGTTGGACAGGACCGCTGGTACGAAAAAATTTCCATGAGCTATTCCGGCTACCTGCGCAACAGCCTTACCGCCAAGGAAAACGAATTCTTCCAAAAAAGCCTTGTGAAGGACTGGAAAAACGCCATGCAGCACACCATTCCCATCAGCGCCACCTACACGGCGTTCGGATACCTGAATATCTCACCCTCCATACAGTATCAGGAACGATGGTACACAAACAAGATTCACCAGGCGTATGACACGACGCTCCACCGGCTGGCCCCGACGGATACTTCCTACGGCTTCTACCGCGTATATAACTACAACGCATCGCTCTCGGCCTCGACCACCCTCTATGGGATGTACGAGTTCTGGCCGTTCTTCCGGAAATGGATACGCACCGTCCGCCACCGGATGGAGCCGTCCGTCAGTTTCAGCGCCGCACCCGACTTCGGCGACCCGCGCTACGGCTACCACCAGTCCTATACCTATACCGACACGCAGGGACGCACCGTCGAAGGCGTCTATTCGCCCTACCAGCACCAGTTGTTCGGCGTCCCCGGGCGGGGAAAGCAGGGAAACGTCTCTTTCGCCCTGGGAAACAATATTGAGGCCAAGGTGGTCTCGAAAAAAGACTCGTCGGGACTGGCCAAAATCAGCCTGGTGGACAACCTGTCGCTCGGCATGAGTTATAACCTGGCCGCCGATTCCTTCCAGTGGAGCGACCTGTCGGCCTCGCTCCGCCTGAAACTGAGCAAAAGCTATACCCTGAACCTCTCCGGCGCATTTGATACCTACACCTACGGATACAACGAAACCACCGGCGCCGTCCGCCGCATCAACCTCCCGCGCTGGAAAGCCGGTAAGGGCATCGGGCGATTGCGGGGTACCAGCACCAGTTTTTCCTATACATTTAATAACGACACATTCAAAAAATGGTTCGGCGGCAAAGACGCTCAGGAAGGAAACAGAACCAATACCGGTCGCCCGGAAGATTTGCCGGAAGGGGAAGAAGAGGAAGAAAATAGCACCGGGCCGGAGACCGCGGTAACGGGTACGCGCCTGCGAAAGGAGAAAAAAACGCAGACGGGCGAATACGACGACGACGGATACTACAACGCTACCGTCCCCTGGAGCCTGTCCTTCAGCTATAACCTGGGGATGGCCTACGGCGCCTTCAACCCCCAAAAACTGGAATACGACTACCGGTTCACCCAGGCCCTCAGCTTCAACGGCAATCTCCAGCCCACCAAAAACTGGCGCATCACGTTCAATGCAAGTTACGATTTCGACACGAAAAAGATTTCCTACATGACGTGCAATATCACCCGCAATTTACATTGTTTCCAGATGTCGGCCAGCGTCATTCCCGTCGGCTACCGGAAATCCTATTCCTTCTCGATCGCCGTCAACTCCTCGCTGCTCAAAGATCTGAAATACCAGCAAAGCAGTAGCTTCCAAAGCGGGCAGGCATGGTATTAAGGAGCTGTCAAGAAATAAACCATCCATTTCCGGATATAACATCTTTGCGGGGCAGTCTCTAAACCTCTCCCCCGGCCCCTCCCCACAAGAGAGGGGGGCGAATCGGCGGTCAAAGCTGTTATCCGAATGTCATTCCAATGATTGCAACCGCAAGTGCCCCTACGTCGTTGGCCGTACAGGTTGGGGCGTGCTGTAGGAGGGTATGTCAAAAGTCCGCCTGCCGTCAGCTAAAGCAAACGGCGGGCAGGCTTTGGAGACACCCTCGTATCGCATACGCCCTCATTGTCCAATAAGAGGCTTTTGAGGTAGCCTCGTCTCCCGTCTTCTTCCCATCGGTACAGTAACCGTAAAGACCTGTAATACAGACCGCCATTAGGGAAGCCGGCTTCCCTGCATTAGGGAAGCCGACTTCCATGCATTAGGG
>JAISOP010000265.1 GCA_031275525.1 Tannerella sp. | reverse complement strand
CCATTGTCGATGTTGACTACGGCGACGCCGTTGGCGCAGGAGTTGAGCATGGAGAGCAAGGCCGACAGGCCGCCGAAACTGGCGCCGTAGCCGACGCTGGTTGGTACGGCGATGACCGGTTTGTCGGTCAGGCCGCCTATGACGCTGGCCAAGGCGCCTTCCATGCCGGCAATGACGATAATCACGCGGGCAGAGGCAATGAGGTCGAGCTTGGCCAGCAGGCGGTGAAGCCCGGCCACGCCGACGTCGCACAGCCGTTCGACTTCGTTGCCGAGAAATTCGGCGGTGACGACGGCTTCGTCGGCCACCGGGATGTCGGACGTGCCCGCCGTGACGACCAGTATCTTGCCGCCACCCGTTTTCTCCACCGCCTGCCGACGGATGACGACGGTACGTGCCGAAGGATTCCATTCCGCTTCGGGATAGCGTTTCAAAATGGCCTGCGCCACATCTTCCGGCGCTCTGGTGGCTAATACGTTGCTGTCGCGCGTGAGCATGTTTTCGATAATCCCTTCGATTTGTGCGACGGTCTTTCCTGCGCAGTAAATCACCTCCGGACAACCGTTGCGTATCCGGCGGTGATGGTCAACGACGGCATATCCGAGGTCGTCGAACGGCTGGGTTTTCAACCGCGCTTCGGCCTCTTCCACCGGGACGGCGCCCGCTTTTACCTCTTCCAGTAATTTTCTTATGTCCATATCCTTGTCATTCATTCATGCTGCCGCTACGGAAACCTTCGAGGTCGAGCGTGATGTACGTAAATCCCAGCGACTTGATTTCGCTGCTTATTTCCGGCGTGCGGAGTATTTCGTCGAAGTATTCGCGCGGAGCTTCGATGCGGGCGATATTGCCGTGCCAGCGCACGCGGCAGCCTTCCATCCCGCGCCGACGCAACGTCTCTTCGGCCGCTTCGACGACCGACAGGCGTTCCTTCGTAATCTCCGTCCCGTAGGGAATACGTGAGGAGAGGCAGGCGTTGGCCGGTTTGTTCCACGTCGCTACGCCCAGTTCGCGACTGTACCGGCGGATATCGTCCTTCGTCAGCCCGCAGTCAACCAGCGGACTGACGACGCCCAGTTCGCGGCCGGCCTTCATCCCCGGACGGTGGGGCGACCGGGCATCGTCGGCATTCTGACCGTCGGCGATGTGCGCAATACCGTACCGGCGGGCCACTCCGGCGATCAGGGTGTAATTGTTTCTTTTGCAGAAATAGCAGCGCATCCGGCTGTTTTCGGCAAAGCCGGGCGAGGCGAAGGGGTTTTCTTCCACCACTTCGTAGCGTATGCCCAGGCGTTCGAGGAGGTCAATCGCCGTTGCCCGGTCGCGCTGCGCCAGTACCGGAGAGTCTATCAGCACGGCCAGGGCGCTGTCGCCCAGTACGTCGTGGGCTACGTGGACAAGGAAGGAGGAATCTACTCCCCCGGAATAGGCAACGCAAAGTTTCCCGTAGGAAGCAACGGTTTGTTTCAGTTTTTCCAGTTTGTCCATCTTCAGGCAAACAGGTTTTCATAAATCACGTAACACCCATACGCGAAACACAGGACGGAGGACAGGAGCACCAGCACCGTGCGCAAGAACCTTGAATGCATGAGTTTCTTTGAAAACGGGATGCTGAACACGCCGGCCACCAGCGCCATGCCGGCGATGGAACCGATGCCGAAAATGAGCAGATACAGGAAGCTGTCCGCAAGGGTTCCGATCTGCGTCATCACGAGCGCCACCAGCATACCACTGCCCGCCAGCCCGTGGACGAGGCCGATGCCGTAGGAGGTCCGGTGCAAGGTGTTTCCCTTCAGGTGTACATGCACGTGGGGGTGGCGGTTCTCGCCCGCGTGTTCGCGGCGGTGCGTGTGAAACACGGTTTGTTCGTCGCGCACGAAGATGTAGAAACGGTAGGAGGCGACGAGTATCAGCATCGCCCCGACGGCCGCCTCGAAGTACGAAAATGAGTGTTCGGGGATATTCACCTTGAAGAGAATCATGAGGATCCCTATCAGGAAAATGGTGGAGGTATGTCCCAGCCCCCAGAAAATACCGTCCTTGAGCGCGGGGAGGATTTTGCTGCGTTGCGACACGATGTTCGTCACCGCCAGGACATGGTCGGCCTCGAAAGCGTGAATCAGTCCTTCATACAATGCGTACAGCAGCAGTACGATGATTGGTAATTGTTCCATGAAATATTTTTTTTGACATAAAAAACACACGACAAAGGTAACACATTCCGGTAGAAGCGTATTACTTTCAGCAAAAATAGGCAGTTCTTTTTTCACCATCCGACAAGCTATACTTTGTGCGGCATGGTTTTGTGCATTCAGGGAACAGATCGAAGATTTTAAGTCTTTTAGGCCTTTTAGGTCTTTTAGGTCTTTTAAGCCTCGGTGGAACAGAACTGCACAGAACCGGTCATATACAAAACCATACCCTAATGCAGAAGCGCCGACACTTCTAATGCAGAAATGCCGGCATTTCTAATGCAGAAATGCCGGCATTTTTAATGCAGAAATGGAGGCATTTCTAATGCAGAAATGGAGGCATTTCTAATGGAGGTCTGATATAGAGCGGTTTGAGAAAGGGAACGACCTCTTCATCCGCAGGCCGCAGGGGGGGGGCATGGCGATTTCTTAAACCGCTCTGTATCAAACCTCCATTAGGCTCGTCGACGAGTATGTATTAGGCTCGTCGACAAGTATGCATTATACTCGTCGACGAGTATGCACTATACTCGTTGACGAGTATGCATTAGGGAAGGTGGCTTCCCTAATCGTACCTAATGCAGGTCTCATTCTAATGTTTGAAATCATTGTCCGGCGCCTTTTTCCAGATGCAGTTCTACGTTGGGTCTCAGGTGAAGCGTATTTACGCGGTATCGCCCGGCCGGTATGCGCACTGTGCCGCCGGCATCTACTCCGTACTGCATGATATGGCAGGTCTTTCCCGTGGGATGCTTTCTTTTCCGCGCGGGAATACCGGTCGCTACTCGAAGCGAATCGTCTGTGCGGGATGTATTTTGGTAATCAGGTAAGAGGGGCCGAGCATCATCAGCATGGAGACCAGTCCCGTTCCCAGGTTAATCAGCAGCCAGGAGGTGAAACTCAGGTCTATCGGCACGGTATCCAGGTAGTAGTTGGACGGATCAAGCGCTATCAGATGGAAGCGGGACTGTATGAAACAGAGGGTTAATCCGGCTACGTTGCCCCACAACATGCCTTTGCCGATTAAAAAGGAAGCGATGTAGAGGAATACCTTGCGGATACTCCGGTCTTCCTGTCCCAGGGCTTTCAGGATGCCGATCATTTGCGTACGTTCCAGGATAATGATCAGGAGTCCCGAAATCATGGTAAACCCGGCAACGGCCATCATTAATGCCAGAATCACCACCACGTTGATGTCCAGCACATCCAGCCAGTTGAAGATCATCGGATTGAGTTCCTTGATGGAACGGACGTAGAACGTATTTCCCAGACGGTCTTCCCGGTCGATCAGGTGGAAATAAAGCGCTTCGGACAGTTCGTCGAGGCGGCTGTAGTCGTCAACAAATACCTCCAGGCCGCTGACGGCGTCCTTCTCCCAGTCATTCAGCCGGATGATCTGTTTGATGTCGGCCAGGACGTAGAGTTTGTCGTAGTCAAAATAGCCCGTGTCGTAAATCCCGCGGATGTGCAGCCTGCGTGCGCGCATTTGTTCGGCGTCTTGCACGAAGTAGGCTACAAACGAACTGTCGCATTTCAGGCCTAACATGTCTGCCAGGGAGCGGGAAATCAGGACGTCCGTGCCGGGTTTGGCCGGATCGACTGTGAAGAGTTCGCCTTCCGTCAGGTATTCACGGAAAAACGACGCGTCGAAATGTTCGTCAACTCCTTTTAGTACAAAACCCTGGCATTCCGTTTCGGTCTTGATCATGCCTAAGGTGGTGGCAAACCGCTCGACGCGGCGCACGCCCGGCCAGGCAAGCAATTCGTCTATCAGTGTGTCGCTGACCATCACCGGTACGGTTTCGTAGGAGGTATTGCCGTCGAAATGGGTGATTTGGATGTGTGAACCGAATCCGATCACCTTGTTGCGGACTTCCTTCTTGAAGCCTATTACAATGGCTACGGAAAGGATCATCATGCATAACCCCAATGCAATGCCCGCCATGGCTATCCGCACGGCCGGGGGGGTGGCCCGCGATTCGCCCGCCGCCTTGCTGGAATGCACCCTCCGCGCAATGAATAATTCGAGGTTCATGGATTCAAGAATTTACCTCTCCCCCGGCCCCTCTCCACAGGGAGAGGGGAGAGTTGCATCGATTTACGACGCTTTGTACAATTCTTCATTCTCCATTCTCCATTCTCACTCTTGTGCGCCCGGGGTAGGTAGCCAGCGCCTTTTCGAGGATGATGAGCGAGAGGGCCAGGTCTTCTTTTTTCAGGACGTAGGCCAGGCGTACTTCATTTTTTCCGTGACCGGGCGAGGTGTAGAAGCCGGATGCCGGCGCCATCATGATGGTCTGGCCCTCGTAGCTGAAATCGCGTAAACACCACGCACAGAACTCGTCTGCATCGTCCACCGGCAACTTAACCACTGTGTAGAAGGCGCCCATCGGGATGGGTGAATAACAGCCGTCAATACGGTTCACGCCGTCAACCAGGAAGTTGCGCCGCTCTAAGTATTCATTATATACCGAGAGCATATACTCCTCCGAGGTATCGAGCGACGCCTCGGCGATCAACTGCCCGATCAGGGGCGGACTCAGGCGTGCCTGGCACCATTTCATCACGTTGTCCTTCACCTGGCGGTTCTTGGTAATCAGTGCGCCAATGCGGATGCCGCACTCGCTGTAGCGCTTGGATACGGAATCGACCAGCACGACATTGTTTTCGATGCCTTCCAGGTGGAAGGCGGAAATATAGGGGGCGCCCGTGTAGCAAAATTCGCGGTACACTTCGTCCGAAAAAAGGAACAGGTCGTATTTCTCCACAATGTCGCGCAGCCGGTTCATTTCTTTCTGCGTATAGAGGTAGCCGGTCGGATTGTTCGGGTTGCAGATCATGATTCCTTTGGTCCGTTCGGTAATCAGCGTTTCAAACTCGTCCATCGAAGGCAGTTTGAAGCCGTTGTTGATGGAGGAGGGAAGGGTCTTGATTTCGGCGCCGGCAGAGATGGCAAACGCCATGTAGTTGGCATACGCCGGTTCGGGGATGATGATCTCGTCGCCCGGGTCGAGGCAGGCCATGAACGAAAAGGAAACCGCTTCCGAACCGCCGGTTGTGATAATGATGTCGTCCAGGTCAACGTTGATTTTGAACTTGTGGTAATACTTGACCAGCTTCTCGCGGAAAGAAAGAATCCCCTCGCTGGGCGAATATTCCAGCACCGTCCGGTCGATGCGGCGCACCGCATCCAGCCCAACTTCCGGTGTTGGTAAATCCGGTTGCCCGATATTCAGGTGATAGACTTTGATTCCTTTCGCTTTGGCCTGGTTAGCCAGCGGCACAAGTTTACGGATAGGGGAAGCAGGCATGTTGATTCCCCGTTTTGAAATGGTTGGCATTCTATTATTCTACTATTATTTTGATAAATACAGCGCAAAAGTAGGGCTTATCAAGATACTGCGCAAATATTCCCGGATGAAATATTTTCCGGACCGTCCTCCTTGCGCCTTCGAGGATGATAGAGGGAAAGTCCGGAAAAAAACAAGAAGACTGCCCCTTCATCCTTCCCTTCCGGTTGCTTCCAGCAGCGCTTTCACGGCGTCGTCCGGCGAGGCGGTTTGGCCCAGCAGCTGCACGAACTTGCTGCCGATGATGGCGCCTGAGGCGTGGGCCTGCGCTGCGTCGTAGGTGGCGCGGTTGCCGACGCCGAAGCCGATCAGCCGGGGGTTGCGGAGGTGCATCCCGGCGATGCGACGGAAATAAGCCTGTGCGACGGGGTCGAAAGCGTGCTGTGTGCCGGTGGTGGCGGCGCTCGATACGAGGTAGAGGAAGCCGTCGGTGTGTTGGTCGATCAGGCGGATGCGTTCGTCCGAGGTTTCGGGCGTAATGAGCATGATGACTTTCAGGCCGTGGCGGAGGGCGGTGGCCCGGTAAGCGGCCAGGTAGTCGGCAAAGGGCAGGTCGGGGATGATCATGCCGTCGATTCCGACGTCGGCGCACGAACGGCAGAAGGCTTCGAAGCCGTACTGCATGATGGGGTTGAGGTATCCCATCAGCAGGAGCGGCATCCGTACCGTGGAGCGGATGTCCTTCAGCTGCTCGAAGAGCCGGCGCAGCGACATGCCGTTGCGCAGCGCCTGGGTGGAGGCCTGCCGGATGACGGGGCCGTCGGCGATCGGGTCGGAAAAGGGGATGCCGATTTCCGCCAGGTCTGCTCCCCCGCGTTGCAGGGCTTCCAGGATGGCCCGGGTATGGTCGGGGTGGGGGTAGCCCGCCGTGAAATAGACGGACAGGATACCCGTCCGCCGCGTCTCGAAAAGTTGTGTAATACGATTCATATTATTGGTTTGTTTCGTTGCGTAAGCGGTGGATGAATGGCTCCAGGCGGTTGACGTCTTTCTGTGCCGGGGCGCTCTCGAAGCCGCTGTTCAGGTCGATGCCCGCCCACTGCGGGTGGCGGAAGCGGAGCAGTTCTTCCGCGCTTTGGGGACGGAGGCCGCCGCCGAGCAGGAAGGGCGTCCGTCCGGTGTAGGCCGCCAGCGCCCGGTGGTCGAAGCTCCGTCCGGAACCGCCGTAGGTGTCGCATTTCGTGTCGAAGAGGAGATAGGCGACATACGGTTCGTAGTCCGCCGCCGGCGCCAGGTCGGCGGCAACGGCAACGGGCAGGGCCTTGATGAGGCGGCATCCTGCCTGCCGGAGCGTGGCGCAGAGGGCGGGCGATTCGTGGCCGTGGAGTTGCAGGTAATCCAGTTCGTAGCGGGCGGCTGTTTCCAGCATTTCCTCCGCGCCGGCGTTGACGAAGACGCCGACTTTCGTTTTCGTACACTGCCGGACGGCTTCCGCCGACGCCTCGCCGACGGGTACGCAGCGCGGCGAGGGGGGGTAGAAGATAAAGCCCATCCAGTCGGCGTCCAGGCGTGCCACGGCACGGATGTTCCCGGCCTCGCGCATTCCGCAGACTTTAATGATCAGTCGTTTCATGCCGGTGTTCCGTTTGACGGTCGATCTGTGTGATAAAGGCGGCCAGCGCCCGGCCGGGGTGGTCGGTTTTCATGAACGTTTCCCCGATCAGGAAGCCCCGGAAACCGGCCTCGCGCAGCCGTACGACAGTGGCGGCCTCCGACAGCCCGCTTTCCGAAACGGGCAGCGGCGAGGCGGTCTCCGCGCCGGAGGCCCGGATCTGCCGGATCAGCCGGAAGGAGTTCTCGACCTCCGTATGGAACGTTCCCAGGTGGCGGTTGTTCACTCCCAGCAGGTCGATCTCCGGGTGGAGGTAGTCCAACTCGCTCTCGCGGTGGATTTCCAGCAGGACTTCCAGATCCAGCGTATGGGCCGTCTGCGCCAGCTGCCGGCATTCGCCGGGGGTCAGCGTGGCGGCGATCAGCAGCACGGCGTCGGCGCCCGTCACCCTTGCCTGATACAGCTGGTATTCGTCGATGATAAAATCCTTGCGCAGCAGCGGCAGGCGTACCCGGGTGCGGGCACGCTGCAGGTCGCCCAGCGAACCGCCGAAGAAGTCGCCGTCGGTCAGGACGGAGCAGGCCGAGGCGCCGCCCTGCTCGTAGGCGGGGAGAATGTCCTCGACACGGGCGCCGGCGTGCAGCCAGCCTTTCGAAGGCGACCGGCGCTTGAACTCGGCAATGATCCCCGAAGGCGACTGTTCCAGCGCCCGGCGCATCGACACCGCGGGGCGGCTCATCCTTGCGGCGCCCGCCGACAGCAGCATCTCCAGCGAAACGGCTGCCTTCTGGCCGGCCACCTCCCGGCGCTTGTTGGCCACGATCGTTTCCAGTATGTCCATTTCCTATCCGTTTACTTCCAGGAACTTTTTCAGCGCGGCCAGCGCCCGGCCGCCGGCCAGCGATTCGGAGGCTTCGGCGATGCAGGCGTCGATTTTTTTCTCCGGACACATGACCTGAATGGCGAAGGCGGCGTTGGCAATCACGCAGAGGCGCTGCGCATCCGTGGCCGTGTTGTGCATGACGGCGTCGAAGATACGGGCGGCGTCGGCAGGCGTGTCCCCGCCCCAGAGATCGGCCTCGGTGAGGCGCGGAAGACCGAGCATTTCGGGGGTGTAGAGCTTTTCGCGGTCGGGGAGGATGACCTTGAAGTCGCCCGTGAGCGAAATCTCGTCGTAGCCGTCCAGGCTGTGCACCACGCCGAAGCGGACGCCGCTCTCCTGGTAGGC
>JAISOP010000251.1 GCA_031275525.1 Tannerella sp. | reverse complement strand
AATATTCATGATCAGGGCGTCCTGCGCAATGCCTTTCCATACGCTCAGGTCGCCGGTTTCACGCCAATAAACGTAAGCCAGCGACGATTTCGTGCCGGCGCCGTCGGCGTGCATGATGTTGCACCAGGCCGGATCGCCGCCCAGTATGTCGGGAATGATTTTGCAAAAAGCTTTGGGGTAAAGCCCCTTGTCAATATGTTGGATGGCGCTGTGCACGTCTTCCTTGGACGCACTGACACCCCGGAGGTTGTATAGCCCACTCATAAAGGGATTATTTTTTGGCGGTTGATGATGTTTTGGCAGCCGGGGTACGCACCTGTTTCGCCGGCTGAGCGCCTGCTTTTTTAGCCGGAGCAGGTTTGGCGGTTGCAGGCTTGGAAGGCGTTTGAACGGGCGCGGCGGCTTTGTTCTTTGCGACCGGTGCGGCGGTAGCGTTCGGCAGATAGGGAGGATCGTTCTCGCCGGCGGTGTCGTAATAATACAAATGATACTGTTCAATCAACTGAATCAGTTTGGCGCCATACTGCGGGTCTTTGGCATAACCGCAACGGTTCAGACCCGTCGCCCAGCCTTTGTAGTCCGTTAGACTCAGCTTGAAAAGCGAACGGTAAAACGAACGTTCGGCGATAAAACGGGAATGGTCTTCAAAGGAACTATATACGTATAGATATTTCCGGAAACAGGCATATACGCCCGCATCATATTTGCAGATAGAAAGTCCCTGCCAGTCGGTGGATTTCAGCCCGAAATGATTGTTGCCCGCCAGCGCCAGGTAGCTTTGCCCGCCGTTGGATTCCAGTAAGGCCTGCG
The DNA here is from genome assembly GCA_031275525.1 of Tannerella sp. GTDB lineage: Bacteria > Bacteroidota > Bacteroidia > Bacteroidales > Tannerellaceae > Tannerella. Next base: position 2,921 of record JAISOP010000251.1, on the reverse strand, counting down.
CCAGCGTGATACTGGCCGGTATCTTGTATTTCTTCTGCTGCCGGATAGCCAATTTACGATAGTCGTTGATATAATTCACAAAAGCGGGATTCATCGTAGCCGACGTAGCCGGCGGCGCTTTGGAGGTTTTAGTCTCCGGCGATTTCCCCTGGGCGGAACAGGCCAGTAATATATACATTATATATATCAGCAATCTTTTGGTTCTCGTTTTCATTTATATCATCGACCTTCTTTGGTCATTATCGGAGTTTAAGCAGGTCGCCTACTTCCGGCACGAAGTCCGCGTCCTTACGGTTCATTTTATACAAGTTCTTCATCCGGATTCCGTAGCGCTGCGAAATGGAATACATGGATTCGCCGGACTGCACTTGATGGTTGAAATACGGTTTGACAGCTTTTTTCCTTTTCTTTTCGAGATAGACGTAATCACCCTTCCGGAGCGGTAAATCTACCGGCGCTTCGTTATACTTTGCCAGTGTCTTGGGCTTCATGCGCACTTCCCACGCAAGACTCTCAAACGAATCATCCTGCCTGGCCACTACGTATTTCAAACCATATATTTTTCCGGACGGCAGCCCTTCCCAGTCGTCGGATTCTTCCGGCTCGGCCTCTTTCCCGTGCTTCCCGTCATAACGGTACAACCGGTAGGTTTCAATCAGCCGGATCAACTTGTCCGCATACCGGCGGTCCGTGGCATACCCGCAACGCTGCAACCCTTTGGCCCAGCGGACATAGTCATCCTTTTTCAGCCGGAAAAGCGACTCGTAACGGGGACGGCTGACCAAAAACAGGGAATGGTCCGCATACGAATCTTTCACGCTGTTGTATTTACGGAAACATTCGTTCGGTTTTTCCGCGTTCTTATAGTAGCGTTTGCCCTTCCATCCTTCGTGGCATTTGATACCGAAATGATTGTTAGACTGCCGCGCCAGCGACGACTGTCCGGCGGAAGACTCCAGCAGCGCCTGCGCCAGCGTGATGCTGGCCGGAATACGGTATTTCTTTTCTCCCTGGATGGCCAGATGGCTGTATTGTTTAATATAGTTCTCAAAAATGGCGCTTTGGGATTGTGCCCGCAGGGGCGACGGCATCATGAACCGGAACAGCAACCCAATTAAAACAAGTATTCGAAGATTAAAAAAACGGAAAAAGAAACTCCACACGCAATTTTGACTTACCTGCATGTGGTGTACCTGTATGTTCGCCGTTGTATTCAACCCTTTTTCCCCCATCAACTAACTTTTAATATTCAATCACTTATGCGCAAAAAAAAACACGCATCACAAGATACGTTTCAATTTGAATGCAAAGGTATGAAAAAAACCAATATAAGGAGCTAACGGCAAATCCTATGGAAAGCGTTTCAAATGATCGCACCTGATCAAAAGAATGAACCCGGAAGCCGCCTTCCTGGGACAGGCGGCTTCCCTAATGTATCCTCGCCGACGAGGATAGTGCATAAGCGTCAACGCTTCTAATGCATAAGCGCCAACACTTCTAATGCATAAGCGCCGACACTTCTAATGGCGGTCTGATACAGAGCGGTTTGAGAAATGGAACAGCCTCTTCATCCGTAGGCCGCAGTGGGGGAATGACGAATGGATAACAAAGGGATATGCAAAATTCATAGCGCCTCAAAAAAAGAATGAACCTTATTGCTGTATAGAAAGATAAGAATGTTTTTAACGAAGAAAATTTGGATACGAACACAGCGCCTGACGGGACATCGGAGAGACCGTTCTGCCCTGTTTCTCCCTCATCATTTAAATCATTGAATATTTGATTCTTTGACTCTTTGAATGATTCCTGAAATAACCCGGTTGTCACTTTTTTTCTGTAATCGTAGGCGCTAATGAATAAAAAAGTCGTATCTTTGACCGGTAATTTCGATTTCGATAAACATGATTTTTTCAAAGTTGACGGCGATTTCTCCTGTGGACGGACGCTATCGAGACCAGACAGAGGCTTGGGCCTCCTACTTCTCCGAGTTTGCGTTGATTCGCTACCGAATACGGGTAGAAATCGAGTATTTCAACATGCTTGCCGTTTTTTTACCCCAGTTGGAATCGTTGGATACGAATAAGACAAGGGAAACGTTGCAACAGATTTATCTTGATTTTTCCCTCGAAGACGCCTCCCGAATCAAAACGATAGAACGACAAACCAGTCACGACGTGAAAGCTGTCGAATATTTCATCAGGGAAAAATTCGATGCGCTTTCGTTGCAGGGCTACAAGGAATTTATTCATTTCGGGTTGACGTCGCAGGACGTTAATAATACGGCGATCCCCCTTTCGCTGAAAGAAGCGCTGGAAAATATCTATTATCCAGCATTACAGGAGGTAATCGACGTGTTGAAGGAATATGCCGAAAACTGGAAAGACATCCCGATGCTGGCAAAAACACACGGTCAACCGGCTTCTCCAACGCGCCTGGGCAAAGAAATACAAGTGTTTATCTACCGGCTGGAAGAGCAAGTCAAGACGCTGAAACAAATCCCGATAACCGCCAAGTTCGGCGGTGCGACCGGAAATTTCAACGCACATCATGCCGCTTATCCCGGATATGACTGGAAATCCTTCGCCGACCGGTTTGTCAACGACGTGCTGGGGTTGAAGCGCGAGGAATGGACGACACAGATATCCAATTACGACCATCTGGCAGCCCTGTTCGACGGATTGAGGCGAATCAATGTGATTTTGACGGATCTGAGTCGCGACTTTTGGCAATACATCTCGATGGAGTATTTCAAGCAGAAAATCAAGGCGGGCGAAGTTGGCTCGTCCGCGATGCCGCACAAGGTCAATCCGATTGATTTTGAGAATGCGGAGGGCAATTTGGGTCTGGCCGGCGCCATGCTGACATACCTGGGCATGAAACTGCCCGTGTCGCGTTTGCAGCGGGATTTGACGGATTCGACC
>JAISOP010000236.1 GCA_031275525.1 Tannerella sp. | reverse complement strand
AATCACAGTTCAGACAACGGCACGTTATTTCCGGCGGGCTGTATTGCCTTATTAGGGGACTAATCACTAATCACTGCTTGTTCGTGAGGGTAGGCGTTTTTCACTTACCACTAACCACTAACCACTTACCACTTCTTATGTTGTGCAAGGTGTTTACACAACGCTTGGTAAAGTGTTTGCACAAAACGGCGTTTTGGGGGTTTGTGCAAGGTGTCTGCACAAAGAATGTTAATAGTGGTTGGCCCGCCGGAAATAACATTCCGAATGGGGCATGGAGAATGAATAGAGCATGGAGAATGAATGGTCTTTTGTCATAGAGAAACACCCGTTCATTGCTCAATTCTCAACCCTCCATTCTCCATTTTATTGAAATATCCTTTTGTCACCGCTCTCCACACGGCGAAATTGTAATATAAGCACAATAAACATTAAATACACCTTATTTATTTGTGCGTTCCTTCCCCTTGTTGTAATTTTACGGACTTTTCATATTAATCTTTTTGGCAAATGAGACAACTGAAAATTAATCAATCAATTACACCGCGCGAGAGCAATGCTGTGAATGATTACCTTTTTGAAATAGGGAAGGTGTCACTTCTTACCACGAATGAAGAAGTCGAATTGGCAGAAGAAATCAAACGAGGTAATCAAATGGCTTTGGATAAACTGGTACGCTCCAATCTTCGTTTTGTCGTTTCCGTAGCCAAGCAGTATCAAAACCAGGGATTATCCCTGGCGGATTTAATCAGTGAGGGCAATATCGGCCTGATTAAGGCCGCAGAAAAGTTCGACGAAACACGTGGATTCAAGTTTATCTCCTACGCAGTCTGGTGGATCCGGCAATCTATTTTACAGGCGCTGGCGGAACATGCCAGGATTGTTCGTTTACCGCTGAACCGCCATGCCTACTTGAACAAGGTAGCCAAAATGACGGCAAAGTTTGAACAAACGCATCAACGCAAGCCCTCTATTGACGAAATAGCCGAAGAAACAGACATTCCGGCGGAAAAATTGTCGGAAACGCTGAGAGGGGCAGGCAAATCCGCATCCATAGACGCTCCGTTTGTGGAAGGCGAAGACAACAGTTTATTGGATGTGCTTGTCAACGACGATGTGCCCGATGCGGATGACACATTAATGCACGAATCGCTTTCAAAGGATATAAACCGTGTCCTTTCCACGCTGCAAGACAGAGAGCGTGATATTGTCAAAATGTTTTTCGGGATAGGTTCCCGGGAGATGAGCCTGGAAGAAATCGGCGATAAGTTTGAATTGTCACGTGAACGTGTGCGGCAGATTAAAGAAAAGGCCATCCGGAGACTGAAAGCAACCCAGCAAAACAGCCTGTTAAGAAGCTATTTGGGCAAATAGCCTGAAATTTATCTGCAAATATCCTGCAACACCAGTCCGGCGAGTGTGAAGCCGAAAATCGCTGTCGTATGCGCTATCGTACCGTTTATCCGGGCTTTCTTACTACACCATTCATGATTCACCAACTCCGGATCGCCGGGGCCGGTCTGCGCTCTGGGACAAAGACATTTTTCCGTGCCGCACGACCGGTTTATCCCCTGGTTTTCCAATACTTCTTCGCTATACACGCAGAGAAACTTCTTCGCCGGGAGTTCCGTCTTTTTCAGTTTGCGACGCAGGGCTGCGGCTAAGGGACAACCCCGTACCTTCCAAAACTCGGCCACCTGTATCCCGGACGGGTCCATTTTGAGCGCGGCGCCCATGGAGGAGAAAAAAACCGCTCGCGTCCGAGTGGCGGCAAAAATCAGGTGTGCTTTGTGTTCCAGGCTGTCGATGGCATCAATGATATAGTCGTAGGTATCCAGGGCAAACGAATCGCTTGTTTCCCTGCTGTAAATCGTTTGAAGCGCCTGTATGTCGGCCGACGGGTTGATTTCAAGCAATCGCCGTTTCAGCGCTTCCACCTTGACCTGTCCGACGGTCTTGACGGTTGCCATCAACTGACGGTTGATATTGGTCACGCAGATGCGGTCGGAATCCACGACCGTCAACCGACCAATGCCCGAGCGTATCAGGCTTTCGGCACACCAACTGCCCACGCCCCCGGCGCCCAAAATAATCACGCGTACATCCGCTATTTTCTTCATCCGTTCGCTGCCCAGCAGCAATTCCGTCCGTCTGAACAACCCTTTTTCCATTCCCATCTCTTTTACCTGAGCATGTTTACCATCCATTCGGCCGCTGCCGCCGAATCTGCCGGGCGGTCCAGGCTCTCCAGCGCTTTTGCCTTCACCTCTTCCGGCTCATCGCCGGCATGATGCAACAACAGGTACCGGCTATAGTCCGGCGTATATTCCGGATGTCCCTGAAAAGTCAGTATCCGGTCATCCAGATAAAAACCTTCAACGGCACAGAAGTCGCTTTGGGCGAAGCACACCACCTGCGGGGGCAAGACCGTCACCTGGTCGTAATGGTTGTAGTGCAGGGACATCGTTCCCTCCGGAAAATAGCCCGAGGCTTTCGGGTCGCAGACGGCGGAGCGACGGAGTCCCGTACCCCAGCCTTGACGGGCTTTCTCGACCTTGCCGCCCAGCGCCAGGGCAATGACCTGATGACCGAAACAGATACCGGCCATCTTGATTTTCGCCGCGTTCATTTCCCGAATCACCCGAATTAGTTTCCGGACACGGGGTGTATCGTCGTACGCGCTGTCGCGACTGCCGGGAATCAGGTAAAGTTCCTCCGCATGAAATTCGGCAGGGCACACCCCCCGGCAAACGTCAAAGATTTCATATTCGAGGGCCGGCGCTACCGGGCTGAACAGTCGCCGAAGCATCTCCAC